>JBAYTJ010000001.1:0-30148 GCA_041675665.1 Acholeplasma sp.
AAGACTTTTATCGTATTGAAATCAATAAGGATGTTATTACAATGTTACCTAAAAAGGAAGCATTGCCGACTGATAAGTTTCATGTGGGTGACCGTATTAAAGTATATGTCACTGACGTAGAGATGAAAACTAAGGGTCCTAAGATTTATGTTTCACGTACACATGTAGCTTTAGTCACACGTTTACTTGAAGAATATGTACCTGAAATTAAAGATGGTACGATTGAAGTCTTAGGTATTGCACGTGATCCAGGCGATCGCTCGAAGGTTGGTTTAAAATCTAACAATGAAAACGTTGATGTCATTGGTGCAACTGTTGGTGAAGGTGGCGTTCGTATTAAAGAAATTTCTAAATTCTTATCTGGTGAAAAAATTGACTTATTTAGATGGAGTGATAACGAACAAGAGTTAATTGGTAACTCATTACAACCAGCACCGGTTGTTGCTGTCACACGAGTGAATCCAAAAGATAAAAGTGCACTTGCAATTGTGCCGGATGCACAATTATCATTAGCAATTGGTAAACTTGGACAAAACGTTAAATTAGCTGTTCAAGCAAGTGGTTGGTCTATTGATATTAAATCTGAAACCAATGCTGCAGATGAAGGCATTATTTACTAAGAGGTAATCAAAAATGAAAACAGTTAAAAAAATCCCAATGCGTACATGTGTTGTTACAAAAACTGTTCATCCAAAAAAAGAATTGATACGCATTGTAGCCAATAAAGAAGGTTTAGTTTTTGTAGATACGAAAGGCAAAGCTAATGGACGTGGTGCATATATCAAACTAAGTTTGGAGAATATCGAGCTTGCTAAGAAAAATAAAGCACTTGATAGAAAACTGGAAGTTACAATTCCAGATAGCGTATACCAAGATTTGGCTGCCCTACTATGAATAAGGGCGCATTAGGTCTTGCTTATGCCGCAAGAAAAGTAGTAATCGGTACTGAAGAAGTGGTGAAGGCCGTTCAGAAAAAACAACTACATTTAGTATTACTGGCTACCGATGCAAGTGATAATACAACTAAAAAAGTAAAAGATAAAACAAATACTTATCAAATTGAATTAATACATAAATACACCACACTAGAGATATCGAGTGCTATGGGTAAAAAAAATATTAAAGTCATAGGAATAAAGGATAAAGGGTTTAGTATGATGCTTAAATAGAAAGGTTGATGCAATATGGCAAATCAAAGAAGAAACAATAATAATAGTAATAAAAAGAGACCAAATAAACCGAATTTTGGAAAACCGTCTTACACAAATACACAAAAGCCGGCACCTAAGAAAAAAATAACTGAGTTAATTTTTAGGCCAGAAATGACTGTATCAGATATCGCAGCAGAATTAGATATCACCAATGCAGTATTGATTAAAAAATTAATGGGGTTAGGCATGATGACTTCAGTCAATCAAGTCTTAGAACGTGATGTTGTAGAACTCATTGCTTCTGATATGGATGTTGAACTTAAAGATGAAGTGATTACGGATTTAACAAGATATGATGAAATGGAAATTATTGATGATCCTAAAGATCTTGTTAAAAGAAGTCCAATTATTACGATTATGGGGCACGTAGACCATGGTAAAACAACACTTTTAGATTCTATTAGAAAATCAAGAGTGGTGACCGGAGAAGCCGGTGGTATTACACAACACATTGGTGCATACCAAGTTGAGCATGGTGGCGAAAAGATTACATTTATTGATACACCAGGACACGCGGCATTCACTGAAATGCGTGCACGTGGTGCAAAAGTTACAGATATTGTTGTTTTAGTTGTTGCTGCAGATGATGGTGTTAAACCACAAACAATTGAAGCCTTACAACATGCCAAAGCATCTGGCGTACCGATCATTGTAGCAATTAATAAAATAGATAAACCATCAGCAAATCCAGAAAACGTTATGAGTGCACTTGCTGCACATGACCTAACACCTGAAAGTTGGGGTGGGTCAACACCGTATGTTGAAGTTTCTGCTTTAAAGAAATTAGGTATTGATAATTTATTAGACATCATAGTTGTACTAGCTGAAGTTGAAGATTTAAAAGCAAATCCAAAGCGTGATGCTATGGGTACAGTTATTGAAGCATATCTTGATAAAGGTCGTGGACCGGTTGCAACAGTTATTGTTGAAAATGGTACACTACGTGTGGGTGATATTATCGTTATTGGTAATACATTTGGACGCATTCGCACAATGAATGATGATCTCAAGAAACGCTATGATGAAGCCCTTCCAGGTACACCTGTTGAAATTACAGGTTTAGACCAAGTGCCTCAAGCAGGGGATATCTTCATGGTATTTAAAGACGAGCGCGTTGCCCGTCAAACAGCAGAAGCACGTTCTTCTAAATTAAAAGAAACTTATGTTAAACAGCAAAAAGCAACCTCCCTAGAATCTATGTTCGGTGCACAAAATGAAGGTCAAAAAGAATTAAACTTAATCTTGAAATGTGACGTACAAGGTAGTATTGAAGCACTAAAGGGTATGCTAGATAAAATTGATGTTGAAGGGTTTCATGCAAACATCGTCAGAAGTGGTGTTGGTGCAATTTCTGAAACAGATGTGCAACTAGCTTCTGCATCTGGTGCAGTAGTTATCGGGTTTAATGTACGTCCGACAGCTGCAGTTAAATCATTAGCTGAGTCTATGGATGTTGAAGTTAGACTATATAATGTAGTTTATCGTATTACAGAAGATATAGAAAAAGCCTTAAAAGGCATGTTAGAACCAGTATTTGAAGATGTCGTTACCGGTCAAGCAGAGGTACGACAACTCTTTAAAATCTCAAAAATTGGTACCATTGCTGGTAGCTATGTCACCAATGGTGTCATCCATAGAGATTCAAAAGTAACTGTCATTCGTGAAGGTGTAGTTATCTATAGTGGTGTACTATCAAGTTTAAAACGCGGTAAAGATGATGTTAAAGAAGTTCGTCAAGGTTTTGAATTCGGTTTTAGTGTTGAAAACTATAACGACTTAAAAGAAGGCGATGTTATTGAAGCGTCTGTTGAAAGGGAAGTAGAGGTTGATTAATTATGAGTATAATTGTAGACCGGTTAGCATCTAGAATATTAAGAGAGTTAGTGCACATTGTAAATGATGTCATTAAAAACACTCAAATTGGATACATTACATTAACAGAAACAAAAGTAACAAAAGATAAGAGTTATTGTTATGTGTACTACACAATCATAGATGATAGTGAAGAAGCAAAGAAAAAAGTTGCTGAATTACTTGAATTAGGTAAAAAAGAAATTCGAATGAAATTGGCATCTAAAGTCAATGACATTCGTAAAATTCCTGATTTAATCTTTAAGTTTGATGAAGCACTCGCTTATGGTAATCACATCAATAAAATATTAAATGATATAAATAGTAAAAAGTAAACAAATAAGGTTACTGCAAAACTGCAGTAACCTTATTTGTTTAGGGGTGTGTCAAATAAATCAAAATGTTTAGTTCGTGGTGTTCATTGGTTCTCTTAATGGATAGGTTTGTTCTATTTGTTTGGTTTCACCATTAAATATAACAATAGAACTTGATGAGAATGTATAGAAGATATTATTGATATAAATACCTCGGTCAACAAAATTTGAATAGTTTGTTGTTTCATGTTCAATGATATGTGGTGTTTGTATGATTGGGTCTGCTTCAAAGTCAATATAGAATAAGTAATATGAAGAGGTGTATAGATATTCATTAAGTGTGTGACTGTATTCATGCTTGTTGATTGCGAATCCAACAAAACCATGTGTTGGTGATATTAATATCGCCTTATGATTATTTAATGCTTCACTATAACTCCAAACATAATGTCCATCATTTGGTTGACTTAATTGGAAAGTTTCAAGTGGTTCGGCTGTATTGGTTGTTCCATATGCCGAGATTTTAACATTAAAGTTTTCATCATACCCGATACCAATTAGATGATTTTCATCCCATACATGTAAATAGGTGTTATAACCAGGTTCTTCAACTTCATTGATAATTTTTATGTTTTTTGGATTACTTAAATCAATTGTATAAAGAGGATCAATTTGCCTATACGTGACAACATAAGCTAAGTTTTTATCAAACCTTACAGAAGTGACGCGTTCTTCAGGTTTTCCAATGCCTTCATCTAATAAGCCAATATGATCTAAGTTGTCTGTAGCATCATTTTCTTTTAAGATATACAAACGATTTCTATCATTTGAACCCCATGAAAGTGATGTGACTACACGTAAATAACCTTCATAAGCATCCATCCAAAATTGGTTAAATACATAACCTTCTAGAATGGTTGATGCACTATAGGTAACTGTGCCTGCTTCATGGTTTAAATTAAACTTCATAATGTGTGTACCATCAATAACTGTATTCATAAAAGGATAATATGAGAAAATACCTGCAATATAGATGGCATCATGATCCATGTACATATAACCGGATACACCAACAACTGCTTCATGGTGGGTTTGATGTGTATCTAGATTGATCGCACTTACAGTGATAATTTGATAAGCAGGAATTTGATCAAATATTAAGATTTGATCATATTCAACATAACTCGTTTGACTTTCACCGTCAACGGTTTCTGTAAAACTAGGACGTAGTTCTTCTACATAGATACTATTATATGCAACCATATATAACATATTATCAATGATACGATGTGTTTGGATGTCTGATGTTGTTAGTAAATCGTAGTTTAGGCTAAGTGTGTCTCTATCATAAATGCGTACATTTGAAGTGTAGCGGTAACTATTAAAATAGTAATCAGGCATTATGAGTGCATTATCATATCCAAAATAATAAGTTTGAAGTACTTCAATTTTATATCCAATGATAACGAGGTAATCTTCGGTTAAGTAAAATTCACTAATATAGAAATCCTCAAATTCAAGACCTTTTAATTTTGTTAAATCACCGTTTGATTCTACTTTATATTTATAAACACGATTCGATTGATATCTTGGTGTGTAAAATATTTCAAACCCATCAGTTTTAATAATATCTGATTCATCCACACCGTCAACTTGGATATTTGTACCTACAACATCTCTGGATGCTTGATCACCTGAAGATTCATCTAAATTGATGTCGCCCGATTCTGGTCCAAAATGGTCAAAGTAAAAGCCATTACCAGCATTTAACTTGTTGCGTAATGTTTTTTCATCTTGAACGATTTTAGCATTAAGAAGCGTCTTATCATGGAAGATTTGTGGTAAATCAAAACTACCTGTAACAACCAAAACAAACAACATCACAACTGATGTTAATGCAATCAAACTACGTCTTAAAAAACCGTCGTAGTTTGTTTTTTTAGTTAAGTGTGAAATGTTGTTCTTTTTTTGATATATGCTTAGACGTTTATTCCAAATAAATTCATAGACCATTTGGAATCCAATAAAGATAACGATCAATCCAACAAATATGGATAGGGTAATACCTAGTGCGTTCATAACAAACCTCCTATGCCTAAAGCATTTTTAAAGGATTTGACATAACTACGTGTGACATCTATTTTAAGCCCGCCTTCCAATTCTAGTTCTAATTTGGCATTTAGTTTTGGTCGGATATAAAGAATTTTATTTAGATTAACTAAGTAGGACTTTCCAATACGTATGATTTGGTATTGCATAAGTAGTGTTTCAAGTTGGTAAAGAGGTTGTTTAATCTGCACCTTACCATTTTTGATAGTGTGGATAATGATTTCTATACCAAAGGATTCTATATATAAGATATCCTGGATATAGAGTTTAACCCAACCATCTGGTGTATCAAAGATGTATTGCTGCCTACTTTGTGTAATCTTTTTTAAAATCGCTTCTAGGGTTTCATAAGATGTATCATCAATGAGTAAAACAATTGAGCCATCATCTAAACTTGTCGTATTTAGACTAGATGATTGTAATTCATCCGTAATCAGGCTTAAATCATGCTTATCAATAATGACTTTTATCATAATCATGTGTTCCCTTCAAGTGTATTTTAAACATAGCTATGTGAATATACAAGTTATTTTAAGTAAGATGCATTATATGATACATAACTTGCATATAGCTTTCATGAATATTTTACCACTTATAGATTTAATGTCGCAAAAATTCAATACAAACATGACCAATCGTATAAAATAAGGGCCTAAAATGTTATAATATATGTTGGTAGGTGAAGTCATGATTGCACGCGTTATAGTGGATATTAAACATCAAAGTATCAATCAAACCTTTGATTATTTAATACATGAAAAAGACCAACTGAATATTCAAAAAGGTATGCGTGTTTTAGTACCCTTTACAGATCACAATATTTTACGCTTGGGATTTGTTTATGATGTCATTGAATCCTCAAATATGGCTACAAAATATGTTCATGAACTACTGGATATAGAGCCTATATTTACTGAGGAATTATTTTTGTTGTTGGATGTTCTAACAAAAAATCCAAATGCGCTTATCGCAGAAGCATTTGAAACGGTTATCCCTAAACAATTACTCATCCACTATGAAAAACAAGCAAGTTTGTTACGAGCAGATAAACTACCTGAGGACTTAAAGGTATTTTTTAAGGGTGATGTTTGGAAACTATTAAAGAAGGATTTAGTGTATTACAATCGTTTAAAGAATTTAGAGTCCAAAGGTATTGTTAAGCTACAAACCGTACTAAAAAGTAGAACAAAAAAACCACTACACACATGTGTTCGTTTAATCAACAAATCATATACTGGTACAGTTAAACAAAATCAATTGATTGAAATATTAAGTACACATGATCAAATGTTAAAAAAAGATTTGGTTGAACAAAGTAGTGCCTCTATTGTAAATACATTAATTCAAAAAAATGTTATCGAAGTTTTTTATGAGGTCAAAAAAATAGAAGTATCTAATTTTAATCAAACTATAAATATACCGAAACTACCTAGCGTGTATGAAGCAGACTTAAATGAAATGTTAGAAAAGAATATATATCAAACATATGTGAGTGCATATAACGATACTAAATTAAATGCATTTTTCATGCACTTAATTTCGGGCGTACTGGATAAAGATCAACAAGTCCTCATTTTAGTGCCAGAAAATTTCATGACAGAAAGTATCATTGATGAACTGACAAAAGTTTTCGGTCCTACACGCATCATCAATTTAAAAAGTGGTCAAACAGATCAACAAATGCGAATGAATCATCAGGCCATTTTAGATAATGAAGTATCTGTTGTTATTGGCCCAAGATCTGCTGTATTTACAAACTTTAATAACCTGGGATTGATTGTTGCTATGGATAGCAACAATCAAAGTTATATTGCCCATGAAGGTATTCATTATGACGCTATTGAGATTGCACATGTACGTGCTAAATATCACAACATACCACTTTATTTAACATCAAGTGCATTATCACTCAAAACATATCATATGGTTAAAAACAAGCAGTATAAAGAACTTTCTTTTGAACATCATATGCATAAACATATTGAAATCATTGATATGAAAGCAGAGCTACTTAGTGGTAACACTAAATTAGTTAGTCAAACGCTAGATAAGGCCATCAAAGAAAGTTTCAGCAAAAATCAAAAAGTATTGCTGGTATTGAATCAAAAAGGTTATGCACCATTTGTTATGTGTCGTAGTTGTTCTTATGTACCTATAGATCCACAAACTGATATCCCACTAAGGTATGATGAAAAAGCCCTGTTATTAAAATCAAACTTGACAAAGTATTCAGAAATCTTTAGTAAAGTTTGTTCAAACTGTGGTAAGCCCTCAATGAAGGCAGTTGGTAGTGGTATTGATCAATTGATACAGTTTCTTCATAAAGCATATCCGACTAAAAAGCTACTAAAAGTTGATAGTGATACGATTACTAATAAAGCACTTTATCAAAAATTTGATAACTTAGAAGATGTAGATATCATCGTCGGTACACAAATGGCTTTAAAATCAAATTTAGAACATAAAGTGCATTTGGTAGGTATATTAATGATTGATCAGTGGCTAAAACTACCTAGATTTGATGCCTATGAGACAACTTATGACTTACTTAGTCAAGCAAGATATATTACAGCAAAAGATTTACTTATTCAAAGTTATGATCCAAAACACTTTGTATTAAAGAGTTTGTCTAGTGATGATTTAAGTTACTATAAAACAGAACTCAGTCGAAGGAAAGTAGCTAAATTACCACCGTTTTATCATTTGTTACAATTACGTATTGAGGGTTTAAGTTATTTAAAAACTTACCAATATGCATATGTACTTAAAGAATCACTTGAAAAACTAGGTGTAGTTGTTTTAGGACCAACTGCATCAGTATTGTTAAAATCAAATGAAAAGTATAGAATATTATTATTAATAAAGTATCAAGATGATTTGAGTATTTTTAGACATTTATTAAAGTCAAGCAGCTCATATCAAATATTTATGAACCACGATGTTTCGTGGTATTAGATTGGAGTTAGAATAATGATTGTATTTATGGGAACACCTGAATTTTCAGTGCCGATATTAGAAATGTTAATTGATGAAAAGTATGATGTAGGGCTTGTTGTGACCCAACCAGATAGACTGGTTGGTCGTAAGAAGGTGTTGATGCCATCCTTAGTTAAAACGCTTGCAAAGGCGCATCAAATAGAGGTATTTCAACCAGAGAATCTTAAGGATAATTATCAGTATATTGTAGATTTAAAACCAGACTTAATTATAACTGCAAGTTATGGTCAAATATTGCCAAAAGCGCTGCTTGAAAGCATACCTGCAATCAACATACATGGCTCGTTACTACCTAAGTATCGTGGAGGTGCACCGATTCAATATGCACTTTTTAATGGTGATAAGATAACTGGTATTACACTCATGGAGATGGTTTATAAAATGGATGCTGGTGATATGATTGAAAAAGTCCAAGTGGATATCTTAGATAGTGATAATTATGGAACTTTATCTTCAAAATTGTCATTAGCCGGACGTGATCTACTTAAAAAAAGACTACCAGATATTTTAAGTAAAACCTATAGCAAAACACCTCAAAATACTGATGAAGTGACATTTGCTTTTACGTTAAAATATAGCGATGAACTACTTAATTTTTCCAAGTCAGCAGCATGGAACCATAACCGTATTAGAGGATTAAGTCCGAATATTGGTGCACATTTTTTAGTGAATAATACAACAGTTAAAGTGTTTAAATCGCATATCAGTGATATAATAGACATCCAAGCTGGTAAAATATGTATTCAAAATAAAAAAATATATATTGGTACTAGTGACTATGCATTAGAACTTATTGAAGTCCAGCAATCAGGTAAAAAGGTTATGCATGTAAAAGATTATTTAAATGGACAAAATCTATTGATTAACGGGGGAATGATTCATGAGTAAACCAAGACTTTTATACAACAGAGATGAAATGTTAAAACTTAATGTGGAAGTTTTAAAAAGTAGATGTGATGTATCTATATTAGATATTGCTAAGATTGCACAGCAACAGCAAGGTAAATACTATCCAGGTATCGATATAAATTTGTGTATCGAATCTGTTGAGAAAATTTTGACCTTTAGAGACGTTTTTCATCATATACAATTTGCAGCTGAGGTTGATAGATTAACTGAAGAAAAACTGTTTAAAGGCCCAATTCAAGACATTTTATATTATGATTTAGGACTGTTTGGTATCGATGAAACAATCGGCTTAGATGTTGCTAGAAATTACGGTGCAATCGGTCAAACCAATTTTGGTGATATTGATGTGAACAAGCATGGTATTGTCAAAAGGCTAAATGATGCTGGTAAGAATGATGGTACTGTACATACAATGATGGATGATATTGTTGGTGCAATCGCCGCTGCAGCCTCAACACGTGTAGCTCAGGTGATGAATGAAGACATTGCACTTGAAAATCCTAACTATCAAAAAATCAGTTTATTTGATTTGAAAAAAAGGAAAAAATAATCTATGGGATTAAAGAACCAAAAGCATAAGTTAAAAGGCTTTGGTAAAAAGCTGTTTGCTAAATATTTTGGTTTTGAAACTGGGATTGATATCGCAAATGATGTTGCTGTATTATTTAGACGTAATGTAGTTATTCGTAACATCGTCTTTATATCTAACTTACTGTATTCACTTGTGTTTTTTGTCCTAGGCTTTAGTGTGGCCAATCCGACAACGGATTGGATTTTTGCGATTGCGGCACTACCAATTACATATACAGTTAGTAAGTTACAAACAAAACTGATTAACTTAGATCATAATGACTTGACTAAACAACAAATTGCGATGTATGTATCTAGTTTCTGGATTTTCATTTCAGCTGTCATGGTATATATTCGTGTTTATGCGGTCGGACAAAACGCACCGTATGAAACTGCAAGTTATGTGTTAATATTCTATGCATTGGTTCAAATATCGCTTTATCAAGACAAAAGATTATTATCAAACTCATTTATTTCTTTAATTGGTTTTGTATCATTAATACATATTTCAATTACCTATAATTTCTTTAATTTAGGTTTGACATGGCAAGAATTCTTATCGACTATTTTCACAGATCCAGTACTTGCAAGACAAGTCGGTGACCTAGCATTAAGGACAATTATCTTTATATTGTTTTATTTAGTAAATTACATCATTGTATCTATTGGTCAATCCATTCAAGAAGAGCGTAAAAAAGAGTTGAGTAAACGTCGTGAAGTGCAAATGGATTTTACCCATATTGTGCGTTCATTATTTAATGTTGTATTCCAATCGGCAAGTACATTACTAAATGATAAGCATGCATATAGAGTTGCATCTGTTGCAAGTAAAATGGCTATGTATTATCATCTAGATGAGGTTGATAAAATAGAACTAGAAAAGTATGCGCTCATTCATTTAAGATTTGATGAAATTAAAGATTTAATGATTGAAACCGAAAACTATGATGAACAAACCTATGAAACCTTAAAAGAAAAAACGGACTTAGGTGCAAAAATTGGTAAAAGGATTCAACTTGCACAAAAATATAATGATATTATTCGGGAACATTATGAAGGTAATGCGGATGAAGATTTTTTTGAACATATGAATCGTATTCAAAATGAAATTCCAAATCAAATAATTCTATTAGCAGACTGTTATGTATCTTTAAGAAGTTTATCTACATATTATCATCCGAATAACCATCAACAAACGATGGATCTATTTAAAAAACAACTGACACCGTATTTTGACTATTCTTTAAAAGAGACCTTCTTTAAATACAATACAGAAATCGACCAGTTGTATCATGATTTATAATCCATATATTTAACATATTTTTGTATATGTATTTACAAAAATATGATAAAAGGTTATGATATATACAATTCAATAAAAACTTATTCAGAGCAGGTGAGGTGATCAGTCCGTTGACCCTGCAGCAACCTATTTAAATTTGGTGCTTTACTGACAGGGGGTTATCCCACCAATAAGAAGTATTTAATCACTTCCTTGTTGGGAAGTGTTTTTATTTAATACATTATAGAAATGAGGCAATTAATAATGAGTTATATATTTTCAAGTGAAAGTGTTTCTAAAGGACATCCAGATAAGGTATCAGATTATATTGCAGATGCTTTATTAGATTTAGTTTTAAGTCATGATCCAAAATCAAGATGTGCAATTGAAGTCGCACTGGCGCATACATCAGTTTATATTTTTGGAGAAGTTTCAACCGATTTTAAATTAACCAATGATATGATTATTCAAACAGCAAAAGAAGCCATTAAATTCTGTGGGTATACTGACAAAAAACTAGTTTTTGAAGCAGAAACTGCTAAATATCATATCAACATTAACAAACAAAGTCGCGATATTGCACTAGGTGTTGATGAAGCCTTTGGTAAGGAACAAGGTGCTGGTGATCAAGGCATTATGTTTGGTTATGCCAAAGATGATACGAAACAACTGCTACCTTTACCAATTTTTTTAGCACATGAATTAACCAAACGTTTAGCAGAGGTTAGGGAAAAAGGTATTGTTTTAGGACTGGGTCCAGATGGCAAGTCACAAGTATCTGTATTATATGATGAGAACCATCATCCAGTTGAAGTTACAGCAATTGTGTTATCAACTCAACATGATGAAGATAAAACATTAGATAGTGTCAAAAAGGATATGATGGCACATGTCATACCAGCTGTTATTCCAGCACACTTAATAACAAAAAACACACAATATTACATCAACCCCACAGGTCGATTTGTTATCGGAGGACCGGTTGGTGATAGTGGTTTAACTGGACGGAAAATAATTGTTGACACATATGGTGGTTATGCCAGACACGGCGGTGGTGCTTTTAGTGGTAAAGATGCTTCAAAAGTTGACCGTTCAGCATCTTATATGGCAAGATATTTAGCTAAACAAATCGTTGGAAGTGGGATTGCCAAAACGTGTGAAATACAGCTTGCATACGCAATTGGTGTTGCGAAACCTGTAAGTATATATATTAATACATTTAATACATCAAAAGTCAGTGATGAAACGCTTATCAATGTCATTCAAAGTAATTTTGATTTAAGACCTAAAGCAATTATTGAATATCTTGGTTTAACCAAACCGATATTCAAACAAACCACACATAACGGACACTTCGGTAAACTTGATGTGAATTTATGTTGGGAAAAGTTAGACAAAATTGCTATTTTCAAACAATTAGTATAAAATACTTGTGATGTAAAAACCGTATGCAACTTGGGAGGGTGACATTCAAATGGATTATTTACTATGGCTTGGGATTACATTAGGTAGTCTAGTTTTATTTGGGCTAATTATCTTAGTTTGGTATTTGGTAACTATTAATATATTTAAACAAACTTCAAAGCAAGCAAAGACAGCCATGCTGGATATTGATGAATTGATTATTAATAAACATAACTTGTTAATGCAAATGATTGAATTAGTAAAAAGACATTTGCCGGATTTTGCTAAATCATTAGCACAGATGCAAAAAATTCCAAGTAGTCTTGGCACAGATTCAATAGCATTAAAACAAGATATCTCAAATCAAGTGTCAAAAGCGATGAAAAGCATTTATAAACAACTTGATCAACAACCAGAAGTCAAAACAGATAATACTATAAAAATAGCGCTAGATGAATGGATTGTTATGGAAGAAAGTTTACAAATGGCACGTAGAGTTTATAATAGTAGTGTTTCTAGCTTCAACCGTAAAATTGTGACATTTCCAACCAGTGTTGTTGCCAACATCAAAAAATATAAACGTATTGATTTCTTTGAGGCGGACATTACTTTATCTAAAGAAACTGAAGATATAGAAGATTAACACTTATGAAAGATTATCTATAGTTTGTCAGACAAATATAGATGGTCTTTTTTCATATCTAAACTAAACGGGTTAAATATTCACCTAAAATGAATTAAATAAACCCATAATTTCGTCTAAATGAATGGGTTTACTTGGTGAAATCATAGTAAATATGGTATCATTTAGTGTCATCATCTATAAGATGATGTACATAAATATACATTTAAATGTGATTTGGTAGAACAAACCAAATCATTTTATAAAGTCACAAAAAAGATATCAAACTAAAAAACTTATTAAGCAAAGGAAGTGATGTTATGTTTGGATTATTTGATTCAACCAAAAAAGCATTAAAAAAATATAACAAGGTCGCCCATAAAATCATAGCGCTTGAAGCACAAATGAAAGCAATGAGTGATAGCGATTTAAAAAATCAAACAGAAAAATTTAAAAATAGATTGCAAAACGGTGAAACATTGGATGATATTCTAGTTGAAGCATTTGCAGTTGTTAGAGAAGCATCTAGTCGTGTGACAGGATTAACACCATATTTTGTACAACTTGTTGGTGGTATGTCAATCCATGATGGTAATATTGCTGAAATGCGTACCGGTGAAGGTAAAACCTTAACCGCCGTTTTACCAGCATACTTAAATGCACTTTCTGGTGAAGGTGTACATATTGTTACCGTCAATGAATATTTAGCAAAACGTGAAGCAGAAGGTGAGATCGGACAATTGTTCGAGTTTTTAGGTTTAACCGTTGGCTTAAACGTAAGAGACTTAGATAGAGAACAAAAAAAGGCGGCTTATGCTTGCGATATCATGTACTCTACAAACTCTGAATTGGGTTTTGACTACTTAAGAGATCACATGGTGCTTTATCAAAAAGATATGGTAGCTCAACGTGGTTATCCATATGCAATTATTGATGAGGTTGACTCGATTTTAATTGATGAGGCTAGAACCCCATTAATTATTTCCGGTCCAGCAAAACAAACACAAAACCTTTATCAACAATCAGATCGATTTGTAAAATCACTGAATGATGAAGATTATGAAATGGATTTAGAAGCAAACACAGTTGAATTAAGTCCTGAAGGTATTGCTAAGGCTGAAAGCTTATTTAATATTGAAAACTTATATGATTTAACACATGTTTCTTTACTACATCATATTAATAATGCCTTAAAAGCAAACTTTACAATGTTTAAAGATAAAGAATATATGGTTGTTGAAGGTGAAGTGTTAATTATTGACCAATTTACCGGTCGTGTCTTAAAAGGGCGTCAGTTTAGTGAGGGTTTACACCAAGCACTAGAAGCAAAAGAAAATGTAGAAATTAAAAAAGAGACAGTTACAGTAGCAACGATTACATACCAAAACTTTTTTAGAATGTATAAAAAATTATCTGGTATGACAGGTACTGCTAAAACTGAAGAAGAAGAATTTATTGATATTTACAATATGAGTGTTATTGAAATTCCTACCAATAAACCGGTTATTAGAGATGATGCGAAAGATTATTTCTTTGTCTCTGCTGAAGAAAAATTCAATGCATTAATCGAAGAAATAAAACGTCGCCATGAACTTGGACAACCGCTTTTAATTGGTACGATTGCTGTCGAAACATCTGAATACTTAAGTATGATGTTAAGAAAAAACCGAATTAATCATGAAGTATTAAATGCAAAGAACCACGAAAGGGAAGCCGAAATTATTGCTAAAGCAGGGCATCAAGGTTCTGTCACCATCGCAACCAATATGGCTGGACGTGGAACAGACATTAAATTAGGACCTGGTGTTGTTGAACTTGGCGGTTTAGCCGTTTTAGGTTCTGAAAAACATGATGCCAGACGTATTGATAATCAATTACGTGGACGTTCAGGCAGACAAGGTGATCCCGGGTTTTCTAGATTTTATTTATCTGCAGAAGATGAATTGATGGTACGTCGTGGTGGTGAACGTTTTAGAACGATTATTGAGACACTACAGCGTGCACAATCAACTGGTGAACCAGTCACATCACGCATGATTACATCACTCATTACTGGTGCTCAAAAACGTAGTGAAGGGGTAAACTCTGAAATTAGAAAAAACGTATTAAGATACGATGATGTTCTAAGACTACAAAGAGAAATTATTTATGGTGAACGTACATCAATATTAATTAAGGAATCTGTAGAAGCAGAAGTTATTAAGTTTATTGAAAATATTGTTGAACTAGAAATAGACGAATTCATTATTCCTCATGGTCGTAACAAATTTGAAATTAAAGATCAAGCAATCATACATCATTTTGAGAGTTTCTTAATACCTAAAGGTATGGTGACAATTGAAGATGTTCAAGAATTAGACGAAAATGAAGTTGTAGAACACTATAAAGCATTGGCAATTAAGTTACTTGTAAGTAAAAAAGAAGAAGTACCAATTGAAATTTATAATGAATTCTTAAAAGTAATTATGTTAAGAGTAATTGATACCTACTGGATGCGTCATATTGACGCAATGAGTGAGTTACGTCAAGGGGTTAGATTGCAGTCATATGGCCAGCAAAATCCGTTAATTATTTATCAAAGAGAAGGTAAACGTATGTTTGATGAAATGCGTTACAACATCTCTAAAGATATTTCAAGATATGCAACTTTAGGCCGTATTCAGTTAAATGTAAGCCGTGAAGCGGTGGTTAAAAACACGAGTACAAATCAAGGCGAAGATGTAACAAAACAAAAACGTAAACAACCAAAACGTGCACATAGAAATCAATTACCATGGAATAGAAGGTAGTTATGGAAAAGTACGAAGTTAATAAAACTTTAGAATTATTTGAAACAAAAATTGATGATTTAGAAAATGCTTTGGATGTCAATTACATCAACAAAAGATTGAAGGAAATTGAACCAATTATGGCAAATCCTAATTTTTGGAATGACTCAAATAATGCTAAAAAGATCAGTCAAGAAATGAATCAACTAACCGGTAAATTAGATACAATTAATGGCATAAAAAACCAATATGAAGATGCCCTTATGTGGCTTATTGAAGCCAAAGAAGGTACTGAGAGTTGGGATGTTTTAGAAGATGAGATTAGTAGTCTTCAAAAAAAGATTAGTGCTTTTGAAATTGAAGTATTGTTAAATGGTGAATACGATTTAAACAATGCTATTATAGAACTGCATCCAGGTGCCGGTGGCACTGAATCTATGGACTGGTGTGGTATCTTAATGCGCATGTATGAACGTTATGCAAATAATAAAGGTTACAAAGTAGAAATACTAAACTATTTAGCTGGTGAAGAAGCAGGTGTTAAATCTGTTACACTGAGAATTTCTGGTGCTTATGCATATGGTAATTTAAAGTCGGAACGTGGTGTGCATCGTTTGGTGCGTATTTCACCATTTGATTCGAATAAAAGACGTCACACATCATTTGTGTCTTGTGATGTTGCACCTGAAATCGATGATTCTGGTGAGATAGTGTTAAATGATGATGATATCCGTATGGATACTTACCAATCATCTGGTGCAGGTGGACAGTCTGTGAACACAACATACTCTGCTGTACGTTTAACCCATGTGCCTTCAGGGATTGTTGTAAGTATTCAAAACGAACGTAGCCAAATTAAAAATAAAGAGGCTGCGATGCAAATATTAAAATCAAAATTAATCCAAAAAGATATTGAAGAAAAACAAGCTAAATTAAATGCACTTAAAGGTGAAAAGTCAGATATTGGATGGGGTAGTCAAATTAGATCCTATGTCTTTCAACCATATCAAATGGTTAAAGATCATCGAACCAACTTTGAAGTTGGTAATATTCAATCGGTCATGGATGGCGAGATTGATGGGTTCATTAATGCTTATTTGAAACGTGCTGCATATGAGTAAATCAACAATTAAAGCCTATTTACTTATTACTTTAGGTGTGTTCTTATTGCATATTGGATTTTATTTTTTCTTACAACCACTAGAGTTGATTATTGGTGGTATGATGGGGATCAGTTTACTACTTGAGCCTTTCATTCCTTTGTCTATTGGTTTCACCTATCTATTTTTAAATATTATAGCTCTAATGATTGGTGGACTATTATTTGGTAAAGACTTCTTTGTAAAGACTGTGTTTGCGAGTATATTATCACCACTGCTTGTTACACTATTTGAATTGTTAAGCATTAATGACTCACTAATTATTAGTCAAATAGATGCCCATTATCAACTGCTCGTAGCAAGTATAGCTGGTGGTGTATTAATTGGTGTAGGCATTGGCTTAGTTCTACGATACAATGCAACAACTGGTGGTATGGACGTCGTGCAGAAAATTATTAACAAATTTTTGAAAGTTCCTTTTTCAGTTGCAGTATATGTAACAGATGGTTTGGTCATTATATTGGGTGCCTATCTAAGTTTACAAAATGGTTTATTCGCAACCCTCTCAATGTTATTAACGGCATACATGATAGAAAAAACAGCTGTCTTTGGACGAAGTGCATTTGCACTAATGATTATCACCAAAAAACAAGATGAGATAAAAACTGCAATATATGAACGTATTAATCGAGGTGTGACTCGATTGCGCGCTATTGGTGGTTATTCAGGCGTAGATAAAGAACTTGTTTTAACGACAATGAGCCGTCAGCAATTATATGCGGCTAAAGATTTAATAACAAAAATTGATCCAAATGCTTTTACTTTAATTATTTCAACAAAAGAAGTTTTAGGTCAAGGCTTTCATAGGGATGATTTGGCATGATTATAACAGAGGTTAGAAAACTAAAAAAAAATTATCAAGTTACATTTGATAATGGTTATAAACTAACCATTGATGAAGATACATTGGTTCAATTTAAACTTAGACCAGGCATAGAAATAGAATCGGTCGATGACATTGTTAAATCTATTGAAACGCATAAAATTTATGAAAAAGCAGTCAGATTTGCATCATTCTCTAAATCTGAAAATCAAGTGATTAAATACTTAAATGACCTAGGTATGGATAATACTTATAACACCATAATGAAGCTGCGTAAGTATCGTATCATCGATGATTATAGAATGATTCGTAATCTTCAAAATAAGGGGTATTCATATTTGCAACTAGCAGAGAAATTAAAATATTATCAGTTTGATCAAAAAGATATTGATCAAGCATTGTTAAATTATAATGAAAAAATACCACTATACAAACAGTTTAAAATAGCTTTAAAGAAATATGAAAAAGAATCAGACTATAATAAAAAACAACAAAAACTTTACAGATACTTAGTTTCAAAAGGTTTTAGCGAAGAAAATGTAATGTCTGTGATGAATATTGATTACTAGTAAAAACAGTACGAGATCAATTAAATAATCTCGTACTGTTTTTTCATTAAACTTTGAAGTATTTTTCCAAAAACTCGCCAACACCTGCATTGTCATTATCAGTATCTAGAATTTTATTAGCAACAGCTTTTAACTCTGAAGAACCATTTGGCATCGCAATACCCAGTTTGACACCTTGAATCATTTCAATATCATTTAAACCATCACCAAAGGCAATTATATTGTTTCTATCGATATCAAAGTGATCAGCAACCCAATGAACTGCAGATAACTTTGAAGACCCATATTTATAGATTTCATAAACAGCATGTTTAGAATCACTACCCCATAATCTAAAACCGACTTCACCCTTTAAAGTATTGTTAATATAAGCTTCAAAGTTAGACATGAATGATGTATCAACTAAATAAATCATACCGGTTGGTGTATGCTGCAACTGATCAAACTGTGCATGTACTATTTTTGCATTTTGACTGCCCATAAAGATATTATGTAACCTGTCTAAGTACTTATAAGCATAGACGTGTTCACCATAAGAATAAAAAGCAGACTTTAAATGTGGTTTTGTATATAAAAATAAGTCGTGCGCAATATTTACTGGAATACCATCTGTAACTACTTGGAATTTTGGATTTTTTGGTTCTCTAATATTACCACCGTTGTCGGTAATAACAGGTGTTGATAATTCCATTTCATTATAAATATCGATTGTTGCGTGAAACGGTCTACCGGTTGCAAGTACGACTAAGTGTCCTTTTTGAATTAGTTTTTGAATAACTGCTTTATTTTTTGGAGGTATTTTTGAATCATTATTTAATAGTGTGCCATCTAAATCAATAGCTATCAAGTGTTTTTCCATATCGATGTTCCTTTCAAGATGTTAAACTATTATCGCATAAATACAACCTGCTTACAAGTTTATAAGCCCAATTATGGCATAATTATAGTATAATTTATGTAAAGGATGGTAAAAATAACTTATGATATGGGATTTAGGCTTTATAGAAATAAATATGGGATGGACCATCACCTTTTTATCCGGGGTATTATTTGGTGTGCTATTGTTAGCTTTATGGTATTTGGTTGCTGTGATAGCTTCTTTAAATAAGGGTTTAAAAAGGAAAAAAGTACAAGAAGAAGATATTGATAAAAAAGAGATTAATTGGTTAATAGAAGACGCTCATAAAGCCTTTAAGGATAAGAAACTTAGAACAGAAGTCGGCTATGGTCAACATTTATTAAATGTCGCATTGGAATTAAGTAATGATATCGCAACAAAGTTTTATCCCAAGAGCAAATATCCATACTTAGAATTGACTTTAGATGAGTCATTGGTCTTATTAAAGTATGTCTCTGACCGTTTTAACAACTTACTTGAAAAACGTGTGTTAAAAATGTTTAAAGGGATTACGTTGCGCCGGTTAATTACATTAAATGAAACAAAAGCTAAAATTGATAATAATTTAATTGTAAAAGCATCCAATAAATTAATTAAGAATGATGTATTTAAACAATCAATGATGTTATTAAATGTCGTGAATCCATTTTATTGGTTTAGACGATTAGTACTGAATAATGTAACCAATGCAATTATGATAAAATTAGGGTTAGTGATTATATCATTGACTGGTGAAGAAACATATGCAATTTATTCTAAGAAAGTATTTGATCAAGAATCAAAGATTGATTCTGGTATTGAAGACATCTACAAAGAAATTGAAGATGATTTGAAAGGAGAAGAGGATCTTGAAGCGTAAAAATAAATATAAAGAAACCTATCTTGAAGTTTTTACAATTCCACAAATACCTAAAATAGAGGGTATTCGTAAACAACATAAATATGTTAAGGAAAGATTTATCTCTCCACTTTTTGGAAGTGATGTAAAAGACGAAATTCACGTACCATTTGTTGTCCGTGTTATAGGTGATAAAGTTAAAAAGTATGATGCTTTTCGAACAAAGCCTAAAATGGATGATGAAGCTACAACAAAAACTAATGGTAATAAATACTATGAATTTAAAGATGGTATTATTTCAAAGGAAACGAGAAAACAAATTTTTGGTATTGATTCTTACAACAATAAAGATCTAGATACTAAAGAACCTGGAAATAAAGATATTGAAATTCAGAATAATTATGATGATGTTGAACCGATTGATTTAAAGGCAGATGAAAAAGAAAATATATTACCACCTTGGATGCGTGGGAAACATCTAGAAACGACACCTGAAGTTGGTGGTTTAGATATGGATACATTTAAGCGTCCATCTAAAAATTTACAAGTTAAAGCTAATTTTGGTGAAGAAGTTAGTGATGATGAAATCATTCAAAATGTACCCAAATATATTGAGCCAAGCGAAAGTGTACCACCAAAGGTTCATGCGCATGTGATGGATAATAGTAGATATCAATTACCACCATTAACACTACTTAAAAAAGTCGAAAGAAATAATGATGAAAAACCACAATGGTTATTAGATCAAGTTGAACGTATTAATCAAACATTGAAAGATCATGCGGTTGAAGGTGAGGTTGCTCATTCTAAAAAAGGACCAACAGTTACAAGACATGAGATTTCCTTAGAACCTGGTGTACCGGTTAAACGTGTAACTGGGTTACAAGATAATTTAATGATGAGTTTAGCAGCTAAAACATTACGTATTGAAGCACCTATTCCAGGTAAGCCTTATGTAGGTATAGAAGTACCTAATAAAATTGCAGATATTGTATCATTTGGAAATGTTGTGGATACAGATGAGTTTTTACAAGATCACAAGCATCCTTTAAAAGTTGCTTTAGGGGAAGATATTGATGGCACAAACATTTATGTAGATATTGCAAAAATGCCACATGGTTTAATCGCTGGTGGGACAGGTTCTGGTAAATCAGTTTGTGTCAACTCGATATTAATTTCACTCCTATTAAAAAACAAACCAGAAGATTTGAAGATGATTTTAATCGACCCTAAAATGGTCGAGTTAAGCCCATATAATGATCTACCACACTTAATTACACCTGTCATCACGGATCCTAAAATGGCTGCAACAGCGCTTAATTGGGTCGTTGAAGAAATGGAAGATCGTTATAAAAAGTTTGCAGGTACAAGGTCACGCGATATTAACAGTTTTAATGAAAATGTAAAAAAAGGATTTATTGAAGAAAAGAAAATGCCTTTGATTGTTATCGTCATTGATGAGTTAGCTGACCTTATGATGGCTGCTGCACATGATGTTGAAGATGCAATTCAACGTATTACTCAAAAAGCACGTGCTGCTGGTATTCATTTACTGGTTGCAACACAACGTCCAACTGTTGATGTTGTCCGTGGAACGATTAAATCAAATATTCCAACACGTATTGCTTTTAGAGTTGCAAGTTTTACAGATTCAACAACCATTTTAGATGGTGCTGGTGCTGAACAACTTTTAGGTCGTGGAGATATGCTACTTAAAGAAACAGATCGACCAATTCGTCTGCAAGGTGCATTTATTTCAGATACTGAAATAGATGGCGTTATTGATTTTATAAGACAACAATCAAGCCCTAATTATTTATTGAAACATGAAGATTTAAAACATATTGTGAATGCGAAAGATACAATTGATGATGAGTTGTTCGCAACTGTTGCAGAATATGTTGTACATGAAAATAATTGTTCGATTAATGCAATCCAAAAAGAGTATAATCTTGGATTTAATCGCGCACAAAAACTGGTAACCTATTTAGAAACATATGGTATTGTTTCTGCACCTCAAGGTACCAAAGCACGGGAAGTATTAGTGAATATGACACAGCTTAGAGAGATATTAGAAAAGTTGGGATTAAAATGAAACAAGTTCAGTGGTTTCCAGGACATATGTTCAAGTCCCTTAGGGAAATCAGAGAAAAACTAAAATTAATGGACATCATCTATTTATTAGTTGATGCCAGACTACCATTTAGTAGTATGAATCCAGAGATTCTTCAAATTATTGGTGATAAACCAACACTTTTACTATTCAATAAAATTGATCTTGCAGATAGAAAAACAGTGGATCAGTGGGTAAAGTATTATGAGTCCCTCGGATTCTTTACGTTATTAATAAATAGTAGCAATGGATTTAATGTGAATAAAATTTATACCAAGAGTAAAGAGATACTAGATGAAAAGATCGAACGCTCTAAGTCAAAAGGTATGAAATTTGACCGCGTACGTGGCATGATTTTAGGTATACCTAATGTCGGCAAATCAACACTCATTAATAAACTGGTATCTAAAAAAGCAACCACAGTAGGTAATAGACCTGGTGTGACCAAAGCGCAACAATGGATTAAAATAAACCCCAATTTTGAACTTTTAGATACACCAGGCGTTTTATGGCCGAAGTTTGATGATGCGGCAGTAGGTTATGCACTGGCTGTAACTGGTGCAATAAAAGATGATACATTACCAATTAGTCAAGTTGTAGTCTATGCCATCAATTACTTAAAAGAATTTTATCCAAAACGCTTAAAAGAAAGATATAACATTGAGAATGCATCTGACTTAAATGAAATAGAAATACTAGATCATATTGGTCAATTACGAGGTGCTTTAGTTAAAGGTGGACAAACGGATTATGACCGCGTATATAGTATTATATTAACGGATATTAGAAACAAACAATTAGGAGCGCTCAGTTTTGACCACAGACAATCTAGCATATGAAAATGCATTATATAAAGCAGGCTATCAACATATCTGCGGTATTGATGAGGCAGGCAGAGGTCCACTGGCTGGACCGGTGGTTGCTGCTGCTGTTATATTTAAAAAAGGATTTTATCATAAAGATATCAATGATTCTAAAAAACTATCTGTTAAACAACGTGATATTTTATACGACTTAATTATTGATAACGCGGTTTCAATTGGCATAAGTATTATTGATCATCATATCATTGATGACATTAATATACTAGAAGCAGCAAGATTAGCCATGCAAGAAGCTATGAATAAACTTCAAGTAAAACCTGATTATGCACTAACAGATCATATGGATATTAAAGGCATACCGTACACATCACTTATTAAAGGTGATCAATTATCTATGACTATTGCTGCAGCAAGTATTATTGCTAAGGTTACACGTGATCGTATTATGATTGATTATGATAAACAATATCCTTTATATGGTTTTAAAGACCATAAAGGATACGGCACTAAAAAACATTTAGAAGCGTTAAAATTATATGGGATAACACCAATTCATCGCAAAACATTTAAACCCGTTACAAGTATTTATAAACAATAATCATGTGAAATCATGGTTTTGTTTTTATAATGACTCAAAAAAAGGCTTTAAATTCCTTCTATATAATATATTTATATAGAACTAAAAAATGAAGTCTTCAATGCTTGACATCAACGAGATAAACTATATAATTAATAAAGTAGAAAAGACAAGAAATGAGGCAATTTATGTCAAACAAAGTAATTATTGTAGAATCCCCCGCAAAATCCAAAACAATTTCAAGTTACTTCGATAACGAAGTGACTGTTTTATCTTCGGTCGGTCACATTAGAGACCTTGCAACCTCTGGTAAAGGTGGTTTAGGTGTGGATGTAGATAATAATTTTGAGCCTACATATAAAATTATTAAAGGTAAAAACAAGCTTATAACTGAACTTAAGAAGAAAACCAAAGGTAAAGAAGTATTAATAGCAACTGACCCGGACCGTGAAGGTGAGGCTATCGCATGGCACATTGCAGACGAGCTAGGATTAGAGTTAACTGACAACAATCGTATAGTCTTTAAAGAAATTACTAAACCAGCTGTTACAGAAGCGATGAATCATCGTCGTCAAATTGATCTAGGATTAGTTAACTCTCAAGAAAGTAGACGTATTTTAGATCGTATTATTGGTTTTAAACTATCTAAATTCTTAAGAGACAAAATTAAATCAAAATCTGCAGGACGCGTACAAAGTGTTGCTTTAAAGTTAATTGTTGAACTTGAACGCGAGATTGAAAAATTTGTTCCTGAAACATATTATACGATGCATGCACACTTTGGTGATCATGTTGCGGATTATGTAATTCCTAAAGATACACGTATTGGACTAGAGGAAGCAACAAAGATTGTTGAAACATCAATCAATCCATTTACAATTACAGATATCAACCAAAAAGAAACAAAAAGAAATGCAAAACCACCATATATGACATCCACTTTACTTCAAGATGGGGTAAATAGTCTTTATATGAGCTCTAGTCGTGTCATGTCGGTGGCATCAGAACTTTATCAAGGCATTGACATCAACGGGACAATTATCGGTTTAATTACGTATATGAGAACAGACTCTAATAGATTATCAAAAGAGTTCGTTTATCCCGCAAAAAGTTATATCGAAAATCACTATGGTAAAAACTATGTTGGTTATTACAAGACAAGTAATAAAGACTCTAGTCAAGATGCCCATGAGGCCATACGACCAACGGATGTTGGTCGTACACCAGAATCTTTAGAAAAACATTTAACAAAGGATCAACATAAAGTCTATAAAAAGATTTATGAACGCGCAGTTGGTTCATTAATGGCACCTGCAATATTTAAGAGTACTAAAATTACACTGGATGCGAATGGTAATATCTATTCAATGGATGGCAGTGTGCAAGTTTTTGATGGTCATTTAAAACTAACAGGTGATAAATCTAAGGATAAAATCTTACCTGACTATAAAGTTGGTGAATCATTAATGAGTGATTTGGTTGAGAAAATAGAAAAAGAAACTCAACCACCTGCAAGATTTAATGAGGCATCATTAATTAAGACATTAGAAGCCAATGGTATTGGACGTCCATCAACTTATGCAAACATCATTAAAACGATTAAAGCAAGAGATTATGTTGTTGTTGAAGAAAAGCGGTTTAAGCCAACAGATCAAGGTAAATTAACGGTAGATACCCTGAGTCAATACTTCAAACAAATCATGGATACGAACTACACATCAAACCTAGAATCTAAACTGGATTTAATTGCTGATGGACAAGTAGAACATATTCAATTATTGAAAGATTTTTACAATAATTTTATGCCAGTTTTAGCGTCTGCCGAAGAAAATATGGAGAAGATAAAACCAGTAGTTACAGACAAGTTGTGTCCACAATGCGGTGGTAACCTAGTTATTAGGAGATCTAAGTATGGTGAGTTCCTTGGTTGTAGCAATTTTCCTAAGTGTAAGTACATTGAACAAATGGAAAAATGATTGTGTTAGAAAATACATACTTACGCATTAAACTTTACACATGATTCATTTAATAATATAATCATGGTGCATCCAAACAATTGGGTGCTACTTATCCCCTATTAGTGTACTTAGTACACAAATCCCCTTTAATGACCCTCTGGCCTTTAGTCAGGGGGTCGCTTTTTTTATATCTAGATATAATTTGTTATAAGATTGTGATAAAATGTATTTATATTACACGATAAACGGAGGATGAAAATGCTAGAAGCTATCAATTTAACCAAAGCATATGATAATCTTTTAGTCTTAGATGGGGCATCTTTTAAGATTGATAAAAACCAGATTTGTGGATTACTTGGACCAAATGGTAGTGGTAAAACTACAATCATTAAACTTATTAATGATTTGATACAACCAACATCAGGTCATATATTATTTTTTGATCAAAAATTAAGTTTGAAAGATAAATCAAATATTGCATACTTACCAGAAAAAAGTGCACTGAATATGGGTCAATCTGTATTGGGTGCTATAAAAATGTATCAAGACTTTTTTATAGACTTTAATCCGGAACATGCAAAACATATTTTAAACTTGTTTGAAGTACCTTTAACAAAGCGCTTGGCCCAATTATCTAAGGGGCAACGTGGAAAAGTTCAATTGGCTCTGACACTTGGACGAAAAGTTGATTTATATATATTGGATGAACCTTTAGATGGCATGGATCCAGCCAGTCGTGATTTAATTATGAAGATTGTTATTAAGTATAAAAAATTAGATTCGACTGTCATTGTATCAACACACCAAATCACTGATATCGAAAGTTATCTGGATTATGTTATCTTACTTAAAAAAGGACAAATACTTGAATCTAGTACAGCTAAAGCATTAGAGAAAGCACATAGTATGTCACTTTCAGCTTACTTTAAGGAGGTCTATAAATATGATGAAGAAATTATATAAATGGGATTTAATTCATTATTTTGGACAATTAAAGTGGATATTTTTAGGGACGCTTTTTGTAACGATATTGTCTGTTGTATTTGATATGTTATCTGAGATAAATTTTGTATGGGCAATGTTTCATCAAACAGCATTTATTATAAGTATTGTTGGTATTTTAATTGGTTTAGCGTATGCATTCTTTTCAATCTTTCAAAGATATTATCACACGATTTTAAAAGATGAAGCATATTTTACTCATACACTACCACTTTCCAAAGGGAAAATTTTACTTACTAAAGTTTTATCAGGCTTCACGTTATTTTTATTAGCGATTATTGTTGCAGTCGGCTTACTTGTATGGATTGATGTCATTAATGTTCAGCAATTCTTAGACTTAAGACAGTTAGATTCAAATTTATTTAATATGTCTATCTTAAGTATTGCTTCAATGGTTATTATGTTCTTTGTTTCAATTGTTGTTATTTATGCGGCACTATCTTTTGGTTTTAGTTTTAATAAAAGAGAATGGTTATATGTTTTTGTATATTTCATCCTCTATTATGTTTCAAATCAAATTTTAAGCATGATTAATTTTGGTATTAATTTACTCATTAACCCGAATCTTTTAGCAGTGGATGATACAGACCCTACAGCAATGTTTCCTGCCTTGAGTGGTATTCTAATTATTCAACTAATCCTTTCTATTGGATTAGGTGTTGTAAACTACTTTATCGCAAGATATTTAATGACACATAAAATTAACCTTAAAAACGGTTAAAATTACACAAAGTACATCATTTGGCATGTTATCAGTTTGTTAACATGCCTTTTTTGTTTTAATTTATAACTTCCTTTGACTTGATAGAATCACACTTTTATAATGTTACTATAGAATAGAGGCATTAAAAATGAAATTTATAACAACCTTACATAAATATGAAAACCTAGATTCAATACTTGAAGTTGCGGATGGTATTATACTCGGTCAAGTACAATTTGCTAAAACATTAACAAATGATTTTAAAAGTTTAACAAATGATATTATTCATAAGGTACATCACTGTCAAAAAGAAGTTTTTTTGTTATTAAACAAAATATTTACAGACAAAGAACTTAAGCTTGTTAAAGATTATTTAAAAGGATTACCAGTTGAGATGATTACTGGTTTTATAGGTGCTGACATTGGGCTGTTATCAGTTATGGATGAACTTGGTTTAACCGATAAATTTGTCTATAATCCAGAAACTTTGTTAACCAATGATGTGGACTTTAATGACTTATCAAGTGCACATATTAAAGGTGCATTTGTATCCAAAGAAATCACTTTAGAAGATATTTTAGAAATTGGCCAATTAAAAAAATACGATCTTTTTTATTTTGGTCATGGGCATATGTCGATGTTTTATTCCAAACGACAAATGCTTCAAACATTTAAAGACTATAAAAATGAAGCGAATAATCTGCATCAAGATCAAAACTTAAGATTGAGTGAAGCTAAACGATTAGATGAAACCTATCCTATTTTAGAAGATGATGCAGGTACGCATGTTTTTAGAGGTCATATATTTAATAGTTTTAAGGCATTAGATGCATTAAGCAGCGTTGTCGATTACTTTGTCGTAGATAGTTTGTTTTTAGATGATAGTTATGCAGGGAAAATCATTTTAATGTACCGCGAAGGGATTATAGATAAAACCTTAATAGAAACGTATAAACAAACATTACATGATGGTTTCTTATTTGATGAATCCACAATTAAAGGTGAGAAAAATGACTGAATTATTAGCCCCAGCTGGCGATTTAAATAAATTAAAAATAGCAATCATATATGGTGCAGATGCTGTATTCATCGGTGGCAAAGCGTTTAGTTTACGTGCCAATGCATCCAATTTTACAACAGAGGATCTAATTGAAGGTTGTAGGTTTGCCCATGAACGTGGTAAAAAGGTATATGTTACAACAAATGTTATTCCACATCAAAAAGATAAAGCAGGCTTGATTGAATATTTAAAAACTTTAGAGACTGCAAAAGTTGATGCGATTATTGCAGCCAGCCCTTTAATTATTAACACAGCACTAGCACATACCAATTTAGAAGTACATATTTCAACCCAACAATCCGCATTAAATATACCAACTGTTAATTACTGGTACAACAAAGGAGCAACCCGAGTCGTTTTAGGTCGAGATATTGATCTAGAGGGTATAGGACACATTACTAAAAATGTCGATGCAGAAATAGAAGCATTTATTCATGGTGGTATGTGTGCAGGATATAGTGGACGTTGTGCCTTATCAAACCATTTAACAAATAGAGATGCCAACCGTGGTGGTTGTGCACATACATGTCGCTGGTTTTTTGATCTCACCAAAGATGGCAAAAAGATTACTGACACACCATTTAGTATGGGTTCAAAAGATTTGAGCGCAGTTAATGAAGTTACAACACTTATTGATATGGGGGTTGCCTCACTAAAAATTGAAGGTCGTATGAAATCACTACACTATATTGCAACAGTCGTTAACACATATCGAAGAATTATTGATGAATATGAGGTAACTGGAGAAATCAAAGATTATGAAGCTTATGCAAAGATGCTTACACATGCTGAAAATAGAGAAACATCACACGGCTTCTTCCATGGATTACCTACCAAAGACCAACAGCTATATGAAAAACGTAGTGAGCGTGTGATGCAAAATTTTGTTGGTCTAGTACTTGATTATGACCATGCAACACAATATGCAACAGTTGAAACCAAGAATGTATTTTTATTGGAAGAACTTGAAGTTTTCTCACCACTTGAAGCATCAAAAACATTTATGAATGAAAAAATGATGGATTCAAATGGTGAATTAATCAAAAGAGCAGCAAGAGCAAAAGAACATATCAAAGTTTATATACCATTTGAAGTTCATCCATTTGATATGTTACGTGCGAAAAGAACTTAAAATAATACCTTTTAGCCTATAATAGATATATAGGATAGGAGGTATTTTTTATGAAAACAATGAAACAAGAACCCATTACAGTAATCGGGGAACCACTACAGGTTGGTGATAAAGCACTAGACTTTGTTGTAGTAAATAATAGCTTAAAAGAAGTGTCATTCTTTGCAAACTATAAAAAGCATTACACATTAATCAGTGTTGTACCAAGTTTAGATACATCGGTGTGTGATTTACAAACAAGAACCATTAATGAACGGTTATCAAACTATAAAGACATGGATTTTATCACAATATCCAATGATTTACCATTTGCTCAAAAAAGATGGTGTGGTGCGCATGGTTTAGACATAACAACCTTAAGTGACCACAAATTATTAGACTTTGCTAAAAAATATGGCGTACTGATTGAAGAACTCAGATTACTAGCACGTGCGGTGTTCGTTTTAGATCATAA
>JBAYTJ010000002.1:0-26289 GCA_041675665.1 Acholeplasma sp.
CTTTATTTATAATAAGAAAAGCAAGGTTTCATAAGAAAGGTGGTTTTTTGATTATGAAAAGAACATATCAACCAAGTAAAATCAAACATCAAAGAAGGCACGGATTTAGAGCTCGTATGGCTACTGCTAATGGACGTAAAGTTTTAGCAAGAAGAAGAGCTAGAGGTCGCCAATCTTTATCTGTTTAAAAAAAATATATAAAGTTAATAAATACCAGGACTACCAGAACATTAACAAAGAATCGTTTGTTTTTAGGTAGTCCTTTATTTTTTAACTCGAGGTTTTCATGAAAAGAATATATTCTATAAAAAGTAAAGATGAGTTGGATTTAGTTTTTAAAGAGAAAAGATCCGTTGGTAACGGATATTTTGTAATATATTACCAAGCACATGAAGGCACACATTTTAAATACGCTATATCGATCGGTAAAAAATATGGAAACGCAGTAAATAGAAACCAAGCAAAACGCCGCATCAGATATATTGTTTCAAAGTTAAAAGATAAGTTCAAAAACAACTACAAATTTGTTGTAGTTGTACGCCAACAATCAAGTAACTTATCTTATAAAGAAATGGAATCAAACATATATAAATTGCTTCATAAAGCAAAATTAATAGAAAAAGAGGAAGCATCAAATGCGTAAAATATTAGCAGTACTTACAGTGTTAGTACTTGGTCTTGTATTGGTGGCATGTTCTCCAGATACAAGTGAAATTGACACATTCTTATCACCAAATAAAATTGTTTATACAGGTGAAGATGTCAATGATTTAGGTGCACCGATTGTCGGTAATGGTGATTTTGAATTATATTCTATTCAAAAAAATAAGACATCATCAAAAGTCGAGGTTGCATCAACAGAGGTTACAAGTGCTTCATTAGGAAACAATGTTTATCAAATTACAGTGCGTGGTCTATCATATAATGTATATGTATATATTGATGGTTATGAGGGCACTGTATCAAACCCAAATCAAATCGTTGTCTCAGCACTCAGTCCAACTTATGGTGTTGATGATCCTGAAGAAAAGATTAAAAATGTAAATTCATTATTCTTTACAGTCATTACCAATGAAATTAATTTAGACAATGTAAATGTTATCTCTGCAAGATATAATACAACATCCAATGAAACAGTTTTACTAGAATCAGGCGTTAATGCAGATAAATACTTAGTAAAACCAGCAAACTATTCAGAAAACGTATTTAAAATGAACGTGAATCATTTAATGATCTTTGAATTTCACGATATTAATGACACAGAATTAGAAATTACCAATTTAACATATAAACCAGCAGATAACCAATTACCAATTCATACGGATATGGAAAACACATGGTTAGGTTATATATGGGATTGGGTATTCATTATTCCAATTTCATTTGTTATGCAATTTTTTGCATCTTTATTTGGTTTAAAAAGTTTTGGCTTAGGTATTCTATTTGCTACAATTATCGTTCGTACGATTGCATGGCCAATTTATGCAAAAGCAAACGACATGTCTATTAAAATGGCACTTGCACAACCAGAGATATCTAAACTCCAAAACAAATATGCTATGAAAAAGGATCCTGCATCCCAACAAAAAATGCAGATGGAAACAATGCAACTATATAAGAAACATGGCATTTCTATACTCGGATGTTTTACACCAATCCTACAAATGCCAATCTTCCTTGCGATGTTCCAAACAGTATATCGTATTACAGTACCAGGTGGTATGTATGCATCAAGTGTCAGCAACCACACTGTATTATTCGGAATAATTGATCTTTCTGCAGGTGGATTTGGTGACTTTATGAGTTATATCTTAGCCGCACTTGTTGGTGGAACAATGTATTTATTACAATACCTAACACAGAAAAAACCAAGTTATGCAAAAAATACAGGTACTCAAGTAAAAACCGAACAAGCAGAACAACAAGCTAAAACAATGAAAACAGTATCTCGTGTAATGATTGGTATGATGGTACTTACAACCATTACATCAGTAAATGCATTAGGATTCTACTGGGTTATTGGTAACTTATATTCAATCGGACAATCATTTATAAACAGAAAACTATCTGAAAAGAAATATGAAAAGTCTAGAGCTGCACAAAGCATTATCTAAGAAAGGGGTTAGGCATGCTAAAGAAAATAGAAATTGAAGCTAAAACGCTTCAAGAAGCAACTAAAAAAGCTTCAGATATATTAAAAATATCAGAAGATAAAATCAGGCTTGATATTGTTAAAGAGAAAAAAGGCTTTCTTGGTGTAGGTAGTACAACACTATATGAGGCAAGTCCTAACATTGACTTAACAATTGAAGGTAAACAATATTTAGAAGGTATGATAGCTGGGTTAGGTATTGAAGTTAAAATGGAAATCCAATCACCAGATGAGGCAACCATTAATTACCGCTTACAAACAAGTGAAAATGCACTATTAATTGGTAAAGAAGGTAAGACATTACTAGCCTTCCAAACGCTTTTAAGAAACCATCTATCTAGTTTTGTAGATAATTCATTACTTATTACATTAGATATTGGTAATTACCATGCATCCAGAAAACGTCAATTAGAAATACTTGCAACAAAGACAGCCAAAGATGTAGCAAGAAGCCAAATAGCAGTAAAATTAGACCCAATGAATGCGTTTGATCGCCGTATTGTTCATGCTAAGTTAAGTGACTGGCGTGATGTTGAAACTTATTCAGAAGGTGAAGGCGAACAACGCGCCATCATCATTCGTCCTAAAAAGTAAAAATAAACTAAGATACCTCCATACATGGGGGGTATTTTTGTATATTAAGCGTAAGCGTTATTTCTTAGTCTGTATCTTTTATAGATTAGAGTGTATAACGCACTTAAAAGAACAGTTAATATTTGAACTTAGCGTTCGTAAAAGCTTTTATGCCTTTTAGTATTAGTGAAGCCTGTTCTTTCCTTTAAAACAATATAAGCTAAGTGTGTGATGACGCTTAGCTTTTTTATAGATCAAGTCACAGGTTTATTTTATAAGATTAATGTTATAATCTATATATGAAAAAAAGAAGAATAATCAAACGTTTATTTAAATATATAGCTATTGGATTTATTATATTAATTGCGTACTTCATAGGTGAATCCACCTATGAGAATATAAAGAAAAATCAAATAATAAACACATTTAAATCCAGAGCATATGAAACCTATGAAGTGAGCCAACATGGCACCACTTATTTTTACCATAAGATTAAAAGAACCCATGATTATGAATTAAATGATACACGCAATGTGTTTTATGATGCAAATAAAGTAAACCCTGGTGTTAAAGGTGACATATTAATAACCTTTGAATCACCATTTCCATATATTCCAGTTATAGACCAAATTTATGGGTACTGGTTAGGGGGTCATACAGCTTTAGTTGGTGATAACAACAAAATATATCAGTCAACGGGTATTGCAGATAGTGGACAGTTAGATATTGGGTTAATGTTTGATGTCATCATGCATAGGGGTTATGATGAAACGAATAAATTTGGACTAAGTGTACAAACTGTAAGTAATAATTGGATGACACCATTTAGAAATGAATCACATCCAGAATATCCTTTTTATGGAAAGTTCTATAGAGATGAGATACTAACTACTCGAGTAAAATATGAAAACACCGACATAAGGGATCAAGCTATTGATGCAGCATCAAACTATGCACACGATAAAGTAGACCGCGGATTATATAACTATTTATTTATATTTGATACATCAAATAAGTATTATTGCACAGATTTAGTAACACGTGCATTTGGTCAAGTGAATAAAGATCTAGGTACAGACTTTAATTTAGATCCAGATGGATTTTATCCATCAATGTATGACATTTTATTATCTGATGATGTTTACATAACTATTTATAAAGAGACTAAGGCAGATGGCATCCATGTATATTATTTAGAAGATGTAGAGGTATAAAATGACAGATAATGAAATTTTTATACTTATTGGAATTGCTATAGCGATCACCTTGTTAATTGTACTTATCGTCTTAGTAAGTACAAAGAAAACAAACACTAGCGATGAGATAAAGGGTAGAAACCAACAAGAAATACTTTCTAAAATAGAACATTTAAAATCTGAATTTAAAGCAGAAATAGACAAACAAAATATAAAATCTAAAGGTGACATCCAAAATACATTTAATGACTTTAGACAAGCTGTTTCAGATAAGTTAAATGTTGACTTAAAACAAATGAATCAAAGTGTTGAGAAAAGACTCAAAGAAGGATTTTTAAGTAGTGATCAACTATTTCAAGCAATGATTGAAAAACTTGCTATTATAGACACAACTCAAAAAAATATTGAAATGTTATCTGGGCATGTCACAGATTTAAAAACTTATCTATCAGACAAGAAGTCTCGTGGTATGTACGGGGAACTACAGTTATATCAAATATTAAACAATGTATTTGGTGAAAATAATAACAAACTGTTTTCAAAACAATATAAACTATCTAATGGCAATATTGTAGATGCACTTATATATGGTAATAATGAGCGTCTAAATATTCCGGTAGACTCTAAATTCTCACTTGAAAACTATATTAAAATGAATGATGATAATATATCAGATTCAGAGAAAAATAAAGCCTCTAAATTATTTGAACAAAACATTAAAAAGCATGTTGATGATATTCAGTCAAAGTATATTATCAATAATGAAACAACAGCGTATGCTTTAATGTTTATACCAAGTGAGGCTGTCTTTTCTGAAATTCAAGCGAACTACATACATTTAATACAATACGCACAACATAGGAAGATTTGGATTACATCACCAACGACTTTGGTTTATATGTTAACAATGATTTTAGTCATTGACCAAGATATAGATAGAGAAAAGAATGCAGCAAAAATGTTAGAAGAGATACATAACTTGCTAGATACCTTTAGACTATTTTTTGAAAGATGGGAATTGGTAAAAAAAGAGGTTAGTAAACTTAATGAGCGTATTGATGGGCTTGATAAACCAATGTACCGACTCAATAATAAAATATACAAGATTAAATCTGTAGATTTAGAAGATATTCATTTAGATGATTAAATTTGGTATATTAATGATACAATATATATACATAATTGAATATAAATCATAAAAAAGAACAGTAAAACTATCGTTATATTAAAGCGAGTTAATGGTTGGTGTAAATTAACATATAATTTAGTTTGAAATAACACTTTTTAGAGACAGAAGAACACATTAAAATATGTTAGTAGAACTGTACGGTTAACTTATTCGTTATATAAGTATTCGAGCGCTAGAATTATTTTCTAGAACTAAGGTGGTACCGCGAAACTTACTTCGTCCTTAGACTAACTTTTTAGTCTAAGGACTTTATTATTTTATTACAAAGGAGCATTATCATGGAACAAACAATTCGTAACATCTATAAAGATCCTACAAAATTTAAGGATCAGAGGGTTATATTAAAAGGGTGGATTAGAAACCACAGAGATCAAAAAGAGTTTGGGTTTATAAATCTAAATGATGGGTCATTTTTTGAAAATATTCAGGTTGTATATGAACGTGCAACAACCAAAGATTTTGATGAAGTTACTCGTTTAAGTGTTGGCTCATCCATAGAGGTTACAGGACAGATGGTGTTAACACCAGAACGTAGTCAACCTTTTGAAATTAAAGCGCTTGAAGTACGCTTAGTTGGTAGCGCTGATGAAACCTATCCAATTCAGCCTAAAAGACATACAAGAGAGTTCTTAAGAGAAGTTGGACATCTACGTCCAAGAACCAATTTATTTTCTGCAGTCTTTAGAGTTCGAAGTTTAGCGGCATTTGCTATCCATAAATTTTTTCAAGATCAAGACTTTATCTATGTACACACACCGATTCTAACAGCAAATGATGGTGAAGGCGCAGGTGAGATGTTTAAAGTCACAACACTAGACATGAATAAACCTCCAAGAACAGCAGAAGGTTTAGTAGATTATAGTAAAGATTTCTTTGGCAAAGAAGCAAATCTAACTGTCACAGGACAGTTAGAAGGTGAAGCTTTTGCACATGCTTTTAGAAATATCTATACTTTTGGACCGACATTTAGAGCAGAAAACTCAAATACAACCACACATGCATCTGAATTTTGGATGATAGAACCAGAAATAGCATTTGCAGATATAAATGACAACATGGATTTAATTGAAAAAATGGTTAAGTATGTCACAAAGTATATTTTAGAGCATGCGAAAGAAGAAATGAACTTCTTTAATAAGTTTGTAGAAAAAGGTCTATTAGATAAGTTAGATAATTTGATGCAATCTAGATTTGAGCGTATTACACATGAGGCTGCTATTAATATCTTACTAAAAGCAAATCAAAAATTTGAAAACAAACCCCTACATGGTCAAGATTTAGCAAAAGAACATGAAAGGTATTTAACCGAAAAAGCATTTAAGGGCCCAGTATTTGTAACAGATTGGCCAAAGGATATTAAAGCATTCTATATGCGTCAAAATGATGATCAAAAAACGGTTGCAGCCGTTGACTTACTTGTTCCTGGATCTGGAGAGCTTGTTGGTGGCTCTCAAAGAGAAGAACGTCTAGATTTATTGCTTAAACGTATGGAACAAATGCATGTACCACTTAAAGACCTAGATTGGTATATTGATCTTAGACGCTATGGCGGTGTTAAAACATCAGGCTTTGGTCTAGGTTTTGAAAGATTCTTAATATATATTACAGGTGTTGAAAATATTAGAGACGTTATTCCGTTTCCAAGAACACCTAAGAATATTATGTTTTAGTACTAAAAATTTACAGGAAAATGAATAAGAAAATAGATATAACACCATTTGATATGAGAAAGAAACCAGTTAAAGAAAAATGGTTTCTTACACCTATAAAATGGATACTATCATTACCAACAACATACTATAGAAAACTTAAAGTGAATAAAGTAAATATGGATGGTTTAAAGCCGCCTTATTTACTCTTATGTACACATCATGCATTTTTAGATTTTAAAGTACAAACACGAGCAATATTCCCACACCCTGCAACATATGTAGTTGCAATCGATGGCTTTGTTGGCAAAGAATGGTTACTTAGAAATGTTGGTGGTATTGGTAAAAGGAAGTTTACCCCGCAAGATAAAGTACTCTTTAGAAACATGAAATATAGTTTAGATCATTTAAAACTGATTACGACCCTTTATGCAGAAAGTGCATATTCAGTTATTGGTACAGATGCCATATTACCAGAATCACTATTTAAAGCCGTTAAAATATTAGATCACCCTGTTGTCGTACTTAATATGCACGGAAACTTTTTGACACAGCCCAACTACATGATGCCCAAACAAAGAAAAATACCACTGAAAGCAGATATGACCCAAGTCATAACTAAAACCGATCTAAAAACAATTACGCTTGACGAAATAAAGCATCGGATTACAAATGCCTTTAAATATGATGAATGGCAATATCAATATGATAATAAAATAGCCATTAAAGATAAAAATAGAGCGCTAGGTTTAAACCGTGTACTTTATCAATGTCAGAATTGTTTGACTGAGCATCAGATGGATGCGCTAGGTACAACCATCAAATGCTTACATTGTGGTGAAACACATGAACTTACAATTTATGGTAAATTACAAAATCAAGATAAACCAACACGCTATGAGCATGTACCAGATTGGTATGAGGCTCAAAGAGCTTTTACAAAAGAAGCCCTATTAAATGATACATACTACTTTGAAGATGAAGTATATATTGAATCCTTAAGAAACGCTAAAGGATTTATCCCATTAGGTGACGGCAAACTGATACATACAAAAAAAGGTATTCATCTAACGGGCAACGATATAGATGGACCACTTGATCTTTACAAAGAATCAAATAGTTTATATACCGTTCATATTGAATTTATGTTTAAAAAACAAGATAAAACAAAAGGTGCAGCGGTTATCTTATCAACAGAAGTGGATACGTATTATATATATCCTAAAACTAAGAAAGATTGTGTAACTAAAATTAGGCTTGCTGTTGAAGAAGCATATAAATTAACCAGATTAGAATAACAGATAATCCTATAGGCGGGCCATTTATGCATAGAGATAGAATTAAAATAATTCAAAAAATTCATCAAAAAAGTAGGGGTAAGTATATATTATACTGGATGCAAAGTGCACAACGTATCCAGTATAATCATGCACTAAATTATGCAATTAAACAAGCTAATGAAAAAGATTTACCAGTCATTGTTATGTTTAATATAGTTCCTAACTATAAAGAGGCAAATCTACGCCACTATACGTTTATGTTAGAGGGGATACAGTTTGTTCAAAAAGCACTTAAAGACAAAGGTATTCAGTTTGATATATGTTATGGCCAAATAACTCAATCTATAGAACCATATTTAAAACATGCAGATACACTGGTTTTCGATCGAGGGTATTTAAAACCTCAAAAGCAAATGAGAAATGATGTTTATAAGTTAATAAAGTCAAATGCGTATCCGGTGGATATAATTCAAATAGAAACAGAAAATTTAATACCTGTTGAAGCCCTTTACCCAAAGTCTGCATATGGCGCATATGTTATTAGACCACACGTTATGAAAAAGATGTTTGATTACATGGATTATAAAATTGACGAAACACTTATAAATAGAACTAAAATAGATATAACAAAAAGTGTGGATATCACAAATATAGATACATTTTTATTCAAGTTTGAAATTGATCAAACAGTCAAGCCATATCCTAAGTTTAAAGGTGGATACAGTGAAGCAGTCAAACATTTAAATGTCTTTCTAGATAACAAATTAAAACAATATGATAATCGGTCTGATGCATCGCTTCATATACAATCATATATGTCGTTGTATCTGCAATTTGGACAAATATCCGATCAAGATATTTTAAATAGATTATTTGACCATAAAGCATATAAAGCAAACCCACAACAATCCGAACAATTCATAGAGCAATTAATAACTCGTAGAGCACTAGCATATAACTTTGTAACCTATAACAAGGATTATGATCAATTTGAACATATGACAGAAAAGTGGGCATATGATACAATGCATGCACACAAAGAAGACATCAGAGAAAATATCTATGCTGTGGATGAAATTGAAGATAGCAAAACGCATGACAAATACTTTAATGCAGCTATGATTGAAGCACGTATTACAGGTTTTATGGCAAACTACATGCGCATGTACTGGGCAAAAAAAATAATGGAATGGTCCAGTTCAATGAAAGATGCGTACGAGATTATCGTATATTTAAATAACAAGTACTTTATTGATGGTAGAAATCCAAATTCATATAGCAATATTGCATGGAACTTTGGTAAACATGATAGAGCGTGGCAAGAACGCCCAATATTTGGAAAAATTAGATATATGAATCAACAAGGCCTGCTTCGAAAATTTGATATGGATACATATGTTTTGTATGTCAATAAGCTTTTAAAATCGTATAGTACGTTTTAAAATCTGTACAAAAAAAGAAAATATAATCCTATCTTATCAAGTTCATGGATTGTTGTAGCACTTTAGACCATAGCAAAATACTATCAAATTTTAATTACATAAATATATAGACATACAAAAAGACGAGTAAATAATTTTTACGATGTCTTTTTGTTTATATAGTACATAATCATTACCTTTATTACTATGATTTACAATAATATACGAGTTAATTAAAAATATAAAATCATTAACATTATAAAGACTTCTTAAGTATTGTCTACAGATCCAAAGTGCAATACCTTTTTTACATTTGATTACAAAAATATAACATTTGATTACATATATAACCAATAAAAATAATATAAATATATACTTATCAATATCATATATGAAAGGAAAAGTGTATGAAAAAGAATATTTTATTATTTATTGTAGCAATGATTGTGTTCCTTGTTATTGATTTATTGTGGTTAGGGGTTATTGCACAAGGTTTTTACCAAGAACATTTAGGGGAACTATTAAGTGATGAATTTAAACTCATACCTGCAGTCATATTTTACATCACATTTATTATAGGCTTAGTATACTTAGTTTTAAAACCGGGTATCGATAAAAATTCATATAAGCAAGTATTTATCTTTTCTATACTATACGGCATTGCGACATATGGTGCATATGACTTAACAAATTATGCAACAATGCGTGACTTTCCACTCCTTATAGTTGTTGTTGATCTTACATGGGGTACATTATTAACGATCACAACATCAACTATTTCATATTACATTTACACGAGGTTTATAAAATGAAAAATGACATCATATTAGAAAACAAAATTATGTATCAAGCACTTCTTCATGGTGCAAGATCAGTCATCGAACAAAAACACATCTTAAATGAACTCAACGTATTTCCTGTACAGGATAAAGATACAGGTAACAATTTAAGTGCACTCATGCAAGCAATCATCCAACAAGCTAAAATAGGACAGACAATTGATGAGACACTAGAATCCATTGCAGATGCAGCACTCATGGGTTCAAGAGGTAATTCAGGACTTATATTCTCACAATTTTTATATGGCTTTACAAAGACATATGCTGATGATCACACCTACTCCGATTTCATTCAAAGGGTTGAATCTGGTGTGAAGTATGCTTATGGCTCTGTGAATAACCCAGTTGAAGGCACAATGATTACCCTAATGCGTAAATGGGGTGAACTGCTAAAAACAGAACAGTTTAATCACGATAGCTTTGAAGCATATTTGTTAGATGTGAATGCGAAACTTAAAATAGCATTAGAGACTACGAAAGATGAGTTGGAAATACTAAAAAAACATAATGTTGTTGATGCTGGTGCACTAGGCTTTACATTATTTGTTGAAGGCTTTGTTGAAAGTTTATTTAATAAATTACCGAACACACAAATTATTGATGTTGAAGTTAAACATGACTTAGAGCAAATTCATGTACATGATGAAGCAATCAATTATAGATACTGTACCGAAGTTTTACTACAAACAAACATTACTAAACAAGAACTCACAAACAAACTAAGTACTTATGGTGATTCATTAGTTGTTGGTGAATCAACAAGATTGAAACGGGTGCATATTCATACAAATAACCCCGAAACAATCATTGATACCATGCGTCCTTTAGGACAAATATTAGAGACGAAAGTCGATGACATGAAAAAGCAGTATCAAGCAATTAATGAAAAGCAATATGACACATGTATATTAACAGACTCTATAGCAGACCTACCTAAATCATTTATTGATTCGAACCCAATTCACGTCTTCCCAATTGGACTTAACTTAGACGATGTTGTTTATTTTGACAAACTAACCATTACAAACAAACAACTCTTTGAATATATTAAACATGCAAGTCAATACCCAAGTTCATTTACACCGAGTATCAAAGCTATTAATGCGCAGATCAGCTTTCTATCAAAACATTATAAACATATCATTATCGCAACTGTCTCAGCAAAAATGAGTGGTATCCATAATCTATATAGTAAGGTTATAGAAACATATAAACAGATAGATATACTGCTTATAGATACTAAACAAAATAGCGTATCTGAAGGTTTAATCATTCATGAATTAAGTACTTGGATTACTTTAGGAAAAACATTTACAGAAATCAAATTAGCATATGCAGCATTATTAAAACGTACACAAATACTGGTACATGTGGATACATTAGATAATATGGTTCGTAGTGGCCGTATTAAAAAAAGTTTAGGGTTTGCTGGTAAGTTATTACACTTAAAACCAGTTGTATCCATAGATACATCTGGTGAAGGTATTGTATTATCTAAATCGATTGGGCAAAACAACAACTTTAAGAAAATCCTTAAAATGGTACAACAAACGCATAAGCACTATGGTATTCATAAGTATGCAATCGTTCATGTTTCAAATTTAAAACTAGCAGAAAAATTAAAAACAGAAATTATTAAATCGACTGGTGTTGCACCAGAATATGTTGGAGAATTATCATCCATTATCGCAATGAACTCAGGTATTGGTTCTGTTGCAGTTGGCATAATCAGAAAGGATTAACCATGAATTACTTATATATTTATTTAATACTACTTGCATACTTTATGCTTTGGTATATCGTTGCACAAATTAAGAACAATAACGGCCTTGTAGATATCGCATGGGGTATGGGAATTGTCGTAAGTGCAATCAGTTCACTTATTATAGGTGGTATGTATAGTATCACAGGAATAATTGTAACAGCTTTATCTTTGATTTGGGGTGTGCGCTTATCTGGTTATTTATTTAAGAGAAATTTTAATAAACCAGAAGACTTTAGATATCAAAACTTTAAAACAAAATGGCGCACAAATCTAAGGTTAAAAGCTTTAATATATGTATTTTTAACCCAATCAGTATTTAGCTATATTATTGCTATACCAATTATACTAACAAATCTCTTACCAAATGAAACATTTGGCATAACAAGTATCATTGTTGCTAGTATAGGTATACTGTTATTCTTTATTGGGTTTATATTTGAGGTTCTGGCAGATCATTCACTTGCAAAATTTAAGAGTGATCCAAGCAATAAAGGTAAAATTATGAAAAAAAATGTATGGCGTGTATCCAGACATCCAAATTACTTTGGTGAAGCTACTTTATGGTGGGGTATTGGTATTGCAAGTATTGCCTCGATGAATCTATATAGTCTAATTGGCTTAATAAGTCCTTTAATTATGACCTACCTACTCGTATTTGTGTCAGGCATACCGTTATTAGAAAAGAAGTATAAAGATAATAAAGAATATCAAGCGTATGCCAAGCAAACATCAATCTTCTTTCCTATGCCACCTAAAAAATAGTTATAGGGTATCAACAGGCAAGAATATTTCCAGATGATAATAATCTAAACCTTCATGCTGTGTTGTATAGCGGTTAGAAAAACCACGGTACTGAGTCAATATCTTATCAATGATTGATGTACCAAAGCCATGCTGCAATTTGTCTTTCTTAGTTGTTGTTAAATCTAGGCTTGAATAAACGGGATTCATCGTATTAATAAATGATATTTTAATATAAGCATCCATCTGGGCACTTTCAATTTGAAATTTCCTGGAATCCTTATCTTCTACATGAAGTAAGGATTCATAGGCATTTTCTAAGATATTATAAAAAAGTTTTATAAGATTGATATCAGTCATCTTGAAAGTCATGTTAATATAGACTAAAGAATCAAATGATGCACCAATTTTTAAAAAACGTTTTTGATAGTCATTAAGAAGGGCATCAACAACCAAGTTATTAGAGTACTTCTTATATTGTATTTGAATGGATTCTAGCTCGTTACTAGAATCCTGAACAATACCTTTAATGGATGTATAATCCTTAGAATCTAGTAGGCTGGAAATACTTTGTAAGACCTTGTCATAATCGTGTTTAAACTTAAGTAGTTCTTGAGTTTGTGATTCATAATTCTTATAATGATCTAGTTGAAAACTTAATTGTTTTCTTAATGTATCCGTATGTGTTTTATAGACGCTAAAGTATGTAGAATTGGCTGTAAATATCCGTAGTAATAAGTAGATACCGTCCACACTAAAAGCAAGCAATAAAAGAACGATGTTATACCAAGCATATGGCAGTATTTCCCTTGTAGCACTCATCCAGATTAAGTTCACAATTAATATGACTTGAATGGAAATGATTAATAACAGATTACCGCGTTGTAAAAAGAAATCCCTTAACTTATTAGAGAGTAATAGATTATCAAATACAACCAGTAATATTAGAGAAACTAAATAGGATAAGCCTTGACTTAAATGATAATAGTCTGAGTTAAAGATCCACTCAAGTGTAAATTGTTGTTGGTTGATTAAAGCAAACATTGTACCAAAAAATATAAAAGTTATGTATATCTTTAATATCGCATTTAAGGACAAAAAGGTTATATTAAAGATATTTGTCTTATAGACTAAAGATAAAGCTAAGGGATAGGTTATAAAAGATAGTAAACCTAAATAACCAACACTTATACCTAATGGTAATGCAGTGATGAATTGGATATATATTGTGACTAGAAATAAGATAAATCCAACATAGTAATACTTTCTTAAGTGGAAAAACTTTGAATAAATTCGAATGTAAACATAAGAAAATATTGTTGATATTAAAATTGTAAACATCATATATAAAATAATCATAATTACCTGGCCTATTTAAGTGTTATTTGATTTAAGTAGCTCATTAATTTTTCTTTGACAGTTGTGTAGTTGTTTCTAGAAACAGGTAACACAACACCGTTTTTAAGATAAACATCCGTCTTAGTTAGTTTAAGAATGTATTGCATGTTAACTAAAAATGATCGGTGTACTAAAATAAAATTATCTTCTTTTAATTTTTGTTCCAAATCACTGATTTTATAGTAGTACTCAATCCTTTGTTTATTGGACGTATGACAAACAAGTATGCGTCTAACACTTTCAAAATACGCAATCTCTGTATAAGGCATAACAATACTGCCTTGTTGAGTTGTTATAGTAAGTGCTGGTTGGTTACGTTGTTTTTCTAAATCAGCTAATACTAAAAGAAATACGGTTTCAAATTTGTCATCATGCAAACTCTTAATTAGATAGTTGGTGGCATTGGCATCAAAGGCACGATATACAAAATCTTTAGAAGATGTTAGAAAAATAATTTTAACCAACGTGTTTAATTTTCTAATTTGAAGTGCGGTTTCAATACCATTTAATGCACCCATTACAATATCCAAATAAATTAAATTAAATTTATTCGGATGATCTTCTAAATAAAAGAGTAAAGACTCGCCACTTGAAAAGCGAATAATGTCTACAGATATATTTAATTTAGTGGCAATGCTTTTGATTTTAGATTCGTAACGATCCAAATAGATGTCTTCATTGTCACATAAGGCAATAGATATCATAGAGTCCCCTAATTAAAAGAATAGTAGTTTAATTATACTATAAAATATAATAATAAAAAATGAATATAAGGAAGGAATCAAAAATGAGTTTATATCAAATTAGAGTTGAAGACATTGATAACAACGTCATCACACTCGATCAATATAAGGGAAAAGTACTGTTAATCGTCAATACAGCAACAACATGTTTTTTCACACCTCAGTATGATGGTCTACAAATGCTTTATGACAAATATAAAGATCAAGGTTTTGAAATTTTGGATTTTCCTAGCAACCAATTTAAAGATGCTAAGGATAGTATTAATGAAATCAATGAGTTTTGTGTCAAAAAATATAACACAGATTTTAAACGGTTTACTAAGGTAATAGTGAATGGTCCTGATGAATCTATTTTATACACCTATTTAAAACGCCATCAAAAAGGCATTTTAAATAGAAAAATTAAATGGAACTTCACAAAATTTTTAGTGGATCAAAATGGTCGTGTGATTAAACGCTATGCACCACTTGTAAAACCAGAAAAAATCTCTAAAGATATCGAAAAACTATTAAACACTGAAAAATAAACCAGGGAGGGCCTACAAATGTTTTTAGCAATTAAAGAATTAAAGTACACAAAAGGTAAATTTGCATTAATTATATCCGTTATTGTTTTGGTGAGTTATTTAGTTTACTTTTTAACATCACTAGCATATGGATTAGCATCATCTTATACCAATGCAGTGAATAAATGGGATTCTGATGAGATCGTTATTACGGTTGATGCAAATGATTCCATTATGATGTCATTTATGACAGCAGCAGATTTCGATGCTGTTGAAGTTGATGGCACAAAAGCAAGACTTGGCTTATTTCCAGCTGTTATTAATGACCCCGATGCTGAAAATAGACTGGACTCAAGAGTCAATGTTTATTTCTTTGGTATTGACAATGATTCATTTATTAAGCCAAAAGAAACAAGTCATTTAACACTTGAAGGTAATCAGGTGATTGTTGATGAAGAACTAAAAAAAGAAGGTTATGAAATTGGTAGTATGATCGGTGTATCTGGTACGGATATGGAATTTGAGATTATTGGATTTTCCACTAAGACAACCTATCAAACAGCCCCGGTTATATTTATGGCGATGTCAACGTGGCAAACCTATAGATATAATACACAAACACCACCAGATTTATTTAGTGGGGTTATTGTAAGAGGTTTGGTAGATAGTGTATCTGACAACCTATTAACATATAAAACAGGTGATTATATTGCGACACTACCAGGTTATACAGCACAAGTGTTAACCTTTAGTACAATGATTATATTCTTAATTATCATTGTTGCATTTGTTCTGGGGATATTTATTTATGTTTTAACGATTCAAAAAACACCTATGTTTGGTGTGATGAAAGCTCAAGGTATTTCTAACATTTATATTGCAGGATCCGTTGTTATACAAACGTTCTTGCTGGTTTTAATTGGTATTATCATAGGTTTTATTTTAACAGTTGTATCAGGTATATTCTTAGGCGATATTATACCGTTTGCAGTTAACACATTATTTTATGGTGTCATTACGTTTGCATTTTTCTTATTTGCATTCTTTGGGGCACTATTCTCAGTACGCGCCGTATTAAAAATTGACCCATTAAAAGCGATAGGAGGGTAAAACATGAAACCACTAATTGAAATGATAAATGTATCAAAAGATTTTTTACAAGGTGATGTTGTTATTAGTGCGTTAAAACCGACAAACTTCACAGCACACGAAGGGGAACTTATCGGTATTATTGGACCATCAGGCTCTGGTAAGTCGACTTTTCTAACCATTTTAGGCGGTCTTCAAAAACCGACGACAGGTCGTGTATTAATTAATGGAAATCCTTTTAGTGAATTGACGAATGATGAAAAATCTAAAATTAGATTAGATCAAATTGGTTTTATTTTACAAGCATCCAATCTAATCCCATTTTTAACAGTTAAAGAACAAATGGTTTTATATAATAAAATAACTAAGACGAAGGCTAATCATGAATGGATGGATGAGTTGTTTGAAAAATTAAGTGTTGATAAACTAAAAAATAAGTATCCAAATGCATTATCTGGTGGAGAGCGTCAAAGAGCAGCGATTGCTAAAGCGTTATATCATCAACCAAATGTTATATTCGCAGATGAACCAACCGCAAGTTTGGATACTAAAAAAGCATTTGAAGTCATCAAATTATTAGCCAAAGAAACAAAAGCTCAAAAGAAAGCAACCATCATGGTAACGCATGATGAAAGATTACTAGAGTTTTGTGATAAGGTTTATGTTATTGTTGATGGTGTTTTAACTTTAAAAAACATGTCAAATAAAAATCAAGGATAAAACGTATGCATATCATATATTATTTAATTGGATCATATGCCTTTATAGGGCTCATGATTGGCTTGTCATCTATCTTAAGTAAATATAAAATTATTGGCGATGAAGGTAGTCGCAAACTGATTCATATTGGTGTATCTAACTGGTACTTTCTTGCTTTGATCTTTATGCAAGTTCCAAATCAGATATGGATCACCTTAATTCCACCAGTTTCTTTTGTTATACTAAATTATGTATCTTATAAGATGAATTTAATTAAATCAATGGAACGTGGTGGTAAGGGTAATTTAGGTACTGTCTATTATCCGATATCGCTCTTAGTACTTGTATATATAACGTTTAGTATTTTAAATAATCCATATATCGGCTTAATGGGTGTAATGATTATGGGTTATGGTGATGGTCTTGCTGCTGTAATTGGTAAAAGATTCGGCACGAAAGATATTGGCAATCAGAAGAGTTTAATTGGTGTGATAACCATGTTTATCACATCCTTGATTACAGCCAGTTTAATTATTGGTTTTACGATAGGCATATCCTTTATTTGGATAGCCATTGTTACCGCATTAAGTGCGACCATAATCGAATATGCAACACCTAAGGGTTTAGATAATCTATCTGTACCAATTGGTACATCACTGATTTACTACTTATTACTATTAATATAAAAAGAGAGGCAAAATTATGAAGAAAATTGCAGTTATTGGTGCTGGTACAGCCGGACTTGCTTCAGCAATCCGCTTAAAAGCACTTGGATATGATGTTACAGTTTATGAAAAAAATGAAAAAGTTGGTGGCAGAATGTACCAAATCAAAGAAAATGGCTTTACCTTTGATGTTGGTCCAACAATTGTTATGATGCCATCAATATACCAGGAAGTATTTAAAGTTAGTGGTGTGGATTATAAAGATTATATTGAGATGATTCGTATTGATCCTATGTTTGAAATAAAGTACCGCGATAATACATCGCTTTCTGCAACAAATGATTTGGTTCAAATGACAATTGATAATGAACAAATCAGTGAAGCGGATGCACAAGGGTATATGGCATACTTAGCAGACGTCTATAAACGTTATTTGGTTGCCAAAAACTATTTTATTGATCGTAGTTTTAGAAAACCAACTGACTTTTATAACCCTAAAATGTTATACCAGGGATTAAAACTAAGAACGTTTAACTCTGCATATAATTCAATTGCTAAGTTTGTTAAAAATGAAAAGTTAAGACAGTCTTTAGCTTTTCAAACACTATATATAGGTGTCTCACCATATAATGGTCCATCCATATACACGATTATTCCAATGATAGAATTACTCTATGGTGTTTACTATATTAAAGGGGGCATGTATAGTATGGCCAAAGCTATGGAAAAAAGGTTTTTAGAAATGGGTGGCAAGTTATTATTAAATCAAGATGTTGAAGAATTCATTATTGAAAAGAAATCAATTAAGTCATTAAAGGTTAATGGAAAACCAACTGAAAACTATGATGCTGTACTTTCTAATGCAGACTTCCCATGGGTCATGAATAACCTCATTAAAGATAATAAAAACAAAGGTAAATATACACCTAAGAAGATTGATAAAATGTTATATTCATCATCCTCATTCCTACTATATATCGGGGCTAAGAAACGCTATAATCTAAAGCCGCACACTTTCTTTTTTACAAGTGATTTTAATGGCAATATTAAGGATATTTTTGAAGGTAACACACCAACAGATCCATCATACTATGTTTATGCACCAAGTCGCATAGATGATACAATGGCACCCGAAGGTAAAGAGTCATTATATGTCCTAGTACCAGTACCTAACAAATCAGACAGCGCTGAAAAATGGGATGATAAAGCAATTAACGCATACAAAGATAAAATACTAGATATGATGTCTAAACATGAAGTATTTAAAGATATCAAAGATAATATTGAATACTTAAAAGTGTATTCACCAAATGATTTTGAATCTAAATTTAACCTACAGTTTGGTGCAACATTTGGCTTACGTCCAACCTTAATGCAATCGAACTACTATCGTCCACAAAACAAGTTTAAATACTTAAATAATTTATACTCAGCAGGCAGTAGTAATCATCCAGGTGCAGGGGTACCAATTGTCTTAAATAGTGCCAAACTTGCAGCAAATGAGTTGCATAAGGATTTTGGGCAATGAGGCGGATATCCAAAGCATTAAGAAGTGACTTGAAAAAATGTGAGGATATTATTAAAAATAATTCTAAAACATTTTACAAAGCATTTGGCATGCTTAAATCTAAAACAGATCGTGAGGCAATTTATGCAATCTATGCATATTGTAGAGTTGTAGATGATGCAATTGATGAGTATGAAGATATAAATCTTTTAAATAGTTATAAAGTAAAACTAGACAATTTAAAAAAAGGACAGACACCGGATGACTATATTTTTAGAAGTTTGTCTTACGTCTTTGAAACCTATTATCCTAAAGACTATGACTTTGCCCCATATGAAGGACTTATTTGCGGGCAACGTCGAGACTTTGAATTTGTACAACCTAAAACCTTACAATCATTATTAGAGTACTGTTATCTTGTTGCGGGTGTTGTTGGCGAAATGTTAAGTTATGTGGTTGCACCTAAGGATGTGCTTAAGGATGTTAGAAAGGTTGCTATTGATTTGGGTGAGGCGATGCAAATCACCAACATCTTAAGAGATATTGGTGAGGATAAAAATCGCGGTCGTATCTATATACCTGAAGATGTCATGCAAACATTTAGTTATTCAAAAAAAGATTTAGAAGCAGAAGTTGTTAACGATAATTTCAAAAGCATGTTTGAATATCTTGCAAATTACGCACAAGAAAAATATAAAGTTGCACTAGCAAGTTTGAATTTATTTAAAGCAGATGCTAGAAAACCTTTAATGTTGGCGTCATTAATGTATGAAGCCATATTGAATACAGTTAGACAAAATGACTATGACGTGTTTAAAAAGCGTAGTGTTGTGCCAGATAGCATCAAAAAAGAGATCATCAAAAAAGTGTATAGGTAAACAAAGGAGTTAAGTAAATTACATGTTAGAATTAGGCATCTTAGGATTTATTTTAAGCTTATGTGTGACAACTGTTGCATACTATAAAAAATCACTCACAATGAGTGGTTTTATGACTGCAACAGTTATTGGCACACTATTTTTTATGTTTGGGTCATATATTGTTTGGTCTATTTTAATATTTTTCTTTATAAGCTCGAGTTTGTTATCAAAAATGAGCAAAAATGATAGGGAAAAAGACGGGAGAAACTACACTCAAGTTATAGCAAACTCTGCTGTTTCGCTCATATTTCTAGCACTTTATTATTACTTAAATGATTTGGTTTATCTCATAGTATCTGTGGTTGCTATTGCAGCATCAACCGCAGATACTTGGGCATCCGAGATAGGTAGTTTAAGCCGAGGCAAAACGTTTTCTATTCTAAATCTTAAACCCATGGAAAAGGGTTTGTCAGGTGCTGTTAGTTTGGCAGGTTTAACCGCCTCATTAATTGGTGCGTTTATTGTAAGTTTATTATTTTCTGCATTATACTTTGCGGGTAATAATTTTGCATGGATTTTACTTATGGAGTTTGTGGGTATCATCACAGTTGCAGGCTTTATAGGAAGCATTCTAGACAGTTACTTAGGCGTTTTATTACAAGCTAAATATAAAGAAATCAAAAGCGGTAAAATCGCAGAATTTATTGCCAGTACAGAAAACTACATATTGATTTCGGGGAAACGATTTATTACAAATAATGCTGTAAATTTTATCATGGTACTAACGGTTTCTGTTGTAACTTATTTGTTGTTGGTCATCTAATTAAGGCCAAGATGAGCTGACAATGTAAACGTTTTACATTTTGTGCTATACAACAAATACAAAGTATGATAGAATGAATAGTCATAGACAAAAACGACCCCAAATAACTATGGCATTTTATACTCAATATAAGTTTGATCATCTAAAACCTGGTTTTGTTTAAACCCAAATTAGCGAGTTTCTTAAAAATTTCGCACTTTACATCATAGATGTAAGCGTTTACTTGCCGTTTGAGAAAAACAAATGAAATATTTACAAAATGTTTACACAAATCAGGCTGGAAATCTTGAATTTATAGGGTGGATGAAGTATAATAAAAAGTGTCGGAGGTATTAGGATGATTTTAAATTGTGCTGCTTCAAAGAATGTTTATACATATGAGACAACACGAACAGACTTCATTTTTTTATCTAAACCTAAAATTAGCGTGAAACACACGAGTGTGTAGTTTTGCGTTTTTTCATTTTAAATACAAAGAAAAAGGAGCAAGAAGTAAATGGAAATAAGACTTAAAAATCTAACAAAAGTCTTTACGGATAAGCGCGGTAACGAAACTGTAGCGGTTGACGATCTAGATGTTGTCATTCCTTCAGGAAAGCTTATTGGGCTTTTAGGACCATCAGGGTGCGGTAAATCCACGACCCTTTATATGATCGCTGGATTATTAAAGCCAAGCGGTGGGAAAATATTCTTTGGAGATAATGATGTAACAAAGGTTTCTCCAGACAAAAGAGGGATTGGGCTAGTTTTCCAAAACTATGCGCTATATCCTCATATGACAGTCAGACAAAACATCATGTTTCCACTTGAAAACATGAAAGTGAGTCATGATGAAGCTATAAGATTAACTATTGAAATGGCAGAATTGGTTGGTATTGCTGATCAATTAGATAAGAAACCTGCACAATTATCCGGTGGACAACAACAACGTGTTGCTATTGCGCGTGCATTAGTTAAGAAACCAGACGTTCTACTTTTAGACGAACCGTTATCTAACTTAGATGCACGTTTAAGACTGCAAACACGTGAGGAAATCAAACGTATTCAAAGGGAAACTGGAATTACAACAATCTTTGTTACCCATGACCAAGAAGAAGCGATGTCAATTAGTGATCAAATGATCGTTTTAGATTTAGGTCGTATGCAACAAATGGATTCACCTCAAGAAATCTACGATGAACCAGATAACTTATTTGTTGCTAAATTCTTAGGTAGTCCGCCAATTAACGTTATTGATGCAATTGTTAAAGATAAAAAAATCATGGTTGGTGATTTAAATCTTGGAACAACTAAGGCTAAAGATGGTAAATACACAATTGGTATTCGTCCGGAAGACTTTAGAGTTGTTGAAGATGGTTTATTTACATTCAAACGTGAAGAACTAGAAATTGAAGTTATTGGACGAGACACAATGGTTCGTTTTACAATCGGAGAAAATAAAATGGTCCGTGCGGTTGTTGAATCTGATAGCGTTAAAGATAAGGATGTTATTTCAATTAGTATCAAAAAAGACAAAGTATTATTATTTGACAAAAAAAGTGGAAGTGTTGTCGTATGACAGAGCCAAAAGGTACACGCTTGAGAGTAAAAGTAGCGCGTGCAAAGTGGCATGTTAGAAATTTTTTCCAAACTGTTGGAGAAACCATCAAAAAAGGTTTATCTAAAATTGGGTTAGGTTTCCTATTCAAGTTGCCACCATTTGTTAGAGCTATGATTTACTTAGCGCCAGCATTAGCGATATTAGCAGTCTTTACATTTTATCCAATTTTTAACTCTGTATTTATTTCCTTCTTAAAAGGATATAACATGTTTACAGGTGAGATTACTGGATATACACTGTTTGATAACTACTTGACGATATTAAAACATCAATCGTTTGCTCAATCAGTTATTAATACAGCAGTGATTGCTTTCATATCTGTACCACTAACGATATTATTATCATTAGCGGTTTCAGTTGCGCTGGCCGCAATTAAACCATTAAAAGGGTTATATCAAACGGTATTTTTCTTACCTTATGTAACCAATTCGATTGCACTTGGATTAGTATTTGCATACATGTTTAGTGGTAACGCAAATACAATCACAACACAATTAAGTTTATCTAATGCCATATTAAAGGGTATTGGTTTACAACCGATTGCTTGGCTAGGTATTGGAGCGACTTACTGGAGCGCAATAAGTGTTATCCTACTTTACACTGTTTGGAATGGTCTTGCATTTAAGATTATTGTATTCTTAACAGGGATTCAAAGTATTGATAAACAGTATTACCAAGCTGCACAAATTGATGGTGCATCTAAATTTAAAACATTTAGTAGAGTTACAGTACCATTGATTTCACCGATGATATTCTACATTTTAATTACATCCTTAATTGGATCATTTAAAACGTATTCATCTGTTGTAGCGATTATTGGTACAACAGGACGTATTACATCAGGGGCTACAGGTCCACTGGATATGCGTACCATCGTATTCTATATTTATGACTTCTTACAAAATGCAGGGCAACCGGGTAACATGTCATTTGCTGCAGCTGCATCAATTATATTATTTATAATCATTCTGTTCTTTACTGTGATCCAACTTCAAGTTGGTAAACGTAGAGTACACTACTAAGGAGGGCGACATAGATGAAACGTATTACGAAACAAATGAAGCGCCTTGATTTATATGCCTCTTTAGTAAATATATTCTATATATTAGTCGCTGTTGTTTTATTAAGTTACATGTTCTCTATTATGCATGTACCTGAACGTACTGAGTGGACCAATATTTCGAATACATATCAGTATGACACCTTAATTGGATCAATTACACAAGCGGATATGAACGTCATCATTTCTTTACTTGTAGGGTTCTTAATTATTGCTGTTCCAATGGCATTTAAATCGGTTCAACGCGTTTTTGATAAGAAAACAATTGAAATTGATGAATGGACATATAGACATCAATACTTACTTGCAGCTTTTGAACTTGTTACATTAAATCCATTTAGTGCAGTTATTAGAATTTTAAATGGTCGCATTATACAGTTTGCTGTGATGGACTATGGTATGAAACAAGGCTTATTAAATACATTAAAAAGTATTAAAAATGGATTCATTGAATTAGGTAAATTCTTTAAAAGATCAGCAATTAGTTTTGCAGGCTTATTTAGCCAAAAGAAACGTGAAGAAGCTAAAGCTTTAAAAGCTCAAATTGCTAAAGATAAACTAGATACGACTAAAAACCGTGTACGTAGTCAAGAAGAACTTGATGATATCACAAGAAAAGATGTCATCATGTCTGTTGCAAGATTGGTACTAACTTATGGTACTTTGACAATTACTGCACTCTTTATCTTCATTCCATTCTATTGGATGGTTATAACGGCACTTAAAACGTACCAAGCGTCATCTTTATCTGCAAATCCATCTTTCTTTATTGGACTAAGCGAGATGCAATGGGTAAACTTTAAAATTGCTTTAACCGAATTTAACTTCTTACAGTATATTGGTAACACGATATTTGTAGGTGTCACAACCATGATCTTTACAGTGTTAACAACAATCTTAGCTGCATTTGCATTCTCAAGATTAGACTTTAAAGGCAAAGACTTTATATTCTCAGTGTTGTTAATGACAATGATGATTCCAGGGGAATTATATACAATTACAAACTATATTACAGTGAGTAGATTTAATTGGATTAATACATACTATGCATTAATCGTTCCATTCTCTGCAAGTGTATTCTATATATTCTTCCTTAGACAAACATTTAGACAAATTCCAGATACCTTATATAGAGCAGCAAAAGTTGATGGTAGTAGCGACTTTAAATACTTAACACGTATTATGATACCTATTGCCTCACCAACAATTATTACAATTATTATTTTAAGTTCTATTGGTGCGTGGGATGCTTACATTTGGCCACAACTTGTTGGTAAGAATGAAGCAACCACACTGGTTTCTGTGGCATTAAGAAGAGAAAGTTTTACTGTGGGGTCAGGCTCAGATGCTCGACCTATGTATAATATGCAACTAGCTGCGACAACTATTGTTACAGTACCGCTATTAATTATATTCTTCTCATTGAAGAAATACATTTTAGCTGGTGTTGGACGTAGTGGTACAAAGGGCTAGAAAACAAAAGGAGGCAACATATGAAGAAAATATTGACAGTTGCAGTATTATCGCTTACAGCGTTTATACTTGCAGCATGTGTCACAATCGCAAACACCGCGCCAGTATTGTCCGGTGTAGGATTTGATGCAACTGGATATAAAGAAGTTACCATTCAAGTTGGTGATGCATTTGATCCGTTAGAAGGTGTGACAGCAGTCGACGATAGAGACGGCGTCATTACAGATGATATTGAAGTAACCGGGTGGGATGAAGAAACAAATAATACACCAGGTACACACGATATTACATTACGTATCTCAGATGCAGAAGGTTTAGAAGCAACACTTAGAATTCACTTAATCGTGGAATCTGAAGACTTACCACCTGTATTTGAAAATGTAGATGTAAATCAAACATACTTTATTGGTTCTGGTGATTGGAATCCATTAAACAATGTTATCGCATGGGAAGATTCATCTAAGACAGTTGATATTACAGACACAATCGTTGTTAGAGATACTGAAGGTGTACACTATAGATTAGATACACCAGGTACTTATAATGTACGTTTACGTGTTACAAATGAAGCAGGTGTTCAAGCAAATATTACAATTCGCTTAACTGTTGTTCAACCTGATATTCCTCTAAATTTACCAACAACACCGGTAAATGTTGAAATGTGGCATGCGATGGGTAATGATATTACTGAATGGATTCGCGGTCAAGCAACAGCATTTAGAAATGAATATTTAGCATTAGGATTTGACTTTACTGTAACTGTTCAAACAGGTACAGGTAACTATGATACATTAAAATCACAAATGATTAATGCAATCTTAGAAAGAAAATTACCAAACATTGTACAAGGTTATCCAGATCATGTTGCTGAATACTTAAATGGTGGTGCAATTGCAAACCTTACACCGTATATTGAGCATAGTACATACGGCTTACATGGTGATGATGCATTAACTGATATTGTTGAATCATACCGTGATGAAAACTCACAATATGATGCAGCTGGTACATTCTATTCATTACCATTTAATAAATCTACAGAAATCTTAATTTATAATAAA
>JBAYTJ010000003.1:0-21265 GCA_041675665.1 Acholeplasma sp.
GGTCAATTATACAACAAATTGAGTTTAAATTTTATTTTGAAGTCCTTTTTTGACTGAAAAATATAAACTAAAATAGAAACACCCTCTTTACTTCTTGCAACATGAGTTTCTCCAACCATGTTGTAAACAATGAACTGTACTCTCCCTACAGTTATCATTAAACCCAAAAATAGAGTTTTGTTTTCCTATCTACTTTTAATAAAAGCGCATTTAAAAGTATTTGGAAAAGAAGAAACTCTATTTTTATTTTATATACCATGTTATAATAACAAAGACAATATAAGGAAGTAAGAACATGGAATTTTTATATACATTATGCTTCATTAAGCAAGGCAATCAAATCTTAATGCTCAACCGAAATAAGCGCCCTTGGTTAGGTATTTGGAATGGTGTTGGTGGCAAACGTGATCTGAATGAGTCTGCCCTTGATTGTATACATCGTGAAATCATAGAAGAAACAAATATCCAAGTTGATAAAAACACTATTATTGATAAGGGCTATGTTACCTGGAATGATGATTTTAAAACACCATCACTTGGGTTACATTTATTTTATGTTGAGTTGCCATTGGATTATGCGTATGTTACACCAATTGAAACTCGTGAAGGCATATTAGCATGGAAGCCAATTACATGGGTTAATGACAAAACTAATTTAGGTGTATCTTACAACATTCCTTATTTTATTGACAATGTTTTATCAAGTTCTCGAAGATATCATTATCATTGTGAATTTAATGGCTATCAATTACTTGATGTGGAGGTTAATCAACTATGACAGATATTTATATATACATAATTATAGCTGCAACAATTATTTTACTTATATATGGTGTATATTATATATTTAGTAAATATTTGGAAAAGCAGTCCATAAGTGTTCAAAAAATTAAATCAACTTTAGAGGATTATGGTAAACTTTATGAAGAAGGGCTGTTTTTATCTTATCAATATAAAAATGAGACTTATGCAGTTATGATTATAAAGGTTCAAAAGTTTGCCAAGTTTCAATTTAATTCAAGGATTATTTGGGAAAAGCGTGTAGGTCAAAAAAAGTTTTATACAAATCAAACAGTGTTTTCGAAAATGCCACATAAAAAATTGGTCATTGTATATCCAAATGAAGGGCCTTTTATGTATCATTATGATGAAAGTGAAATCCGTTTTACAAACCCTAAAGAACGTATTTGGGATATGCATATTATTCCAATGCATGAACTAGAAGATGTATTAAAAGAAGGACTATAATGAGTTTATTAGACGTAACAAGTATTACATTTTCATATGATAATGATCTGCTTTATGAAGACGCAAATATGCGTCTTTTTGAAGGTGAACATGCTGTATTAGTTGGTAAAAATGGCGCAGGCAAGTCAACATTACTTAAAATACTTAGCAAGAATTTATCGCCTGATAAAGGTGATATACAATGGCTAAGTGGTCAAAAGGTTGGTTATTTAGATCAGTATGCTAAAATTAATGAAAAATTAACTGTCAAGGCATATTTATATGATGTGTTTTTACCGTTGTTTGAAAAAGAGCAAACCATTCAAGCTCTATATGAATCTATTGCAGAAATTAATCCATCTGATTATGAAAAGGTTTTAAATAGAGCGCATAATCTAGAAGAAGAACTTATTAAGGAAAACTTCTATGCGATTCAATCAACAATTTCTAATATTATAAATGGTCTTGGTTTAAATATGGATGTTTTAGATCAATCAATTAAAACATTGTCTGGTGGCATGCGCGCTAAGATTATATTAGGTAAGTTACTATTAGAAGATTGTGATGTCTTATTACTTGATGAACCAACAAACTTTTTAGATATTAAACATATTGATTGGTTAATAAAGTTTTTAAATGGATTCAACAAAGCTTTCATTGTTGTTAGTCATGATGAGTATTTCTTACGCCAGATTGCAACCACGGTGTTTGCACTTGAAGGTAAAACAATCATGCGCTATAAGGGCACTTATGATTTTTATTTACAAGAACACCAATTAAGGGTACAAGATCAACAAAAATCATTTAAAGCTCAACAAAAATTTATAGAAAAAACAGAAGACTATATTAAACGTAATATCGTACGTGCATCAACAACAAAGATGGCACAATCCAGACGTAAGATGTTATCAAAACTTAAACGAGTACATAAACCTATAGCAGATAAGAAAATACATATTGAGTTTTTACCAGGTATTTCTACAGGTCGAGAAGTACTTAAAGTCAATAGTTTGAGTATTGGTTATAGTGAACCTTTAGTTGAACCAATTGAGTTTATCTTAAGAAAGGGTGAGAAGGTTGCTATTACTGGTAAAAACGGTGTTGGTAAGTCAACCTTAATAAAGACTCTGATGGATGTCATTGAGCCTATAGATGGCACATTTACATGGATTGATACAGCTCAAATACTCTATTATGAACAAGATATTAACTTAAGTGATCAGTACACACCATTTGAATTAATACATCAAGAAAATCCAGAACATGATAGAAAACAAATATTAAGTATTTTAGCACAGTTTGGTATTACATTTGATATGGCAAATCGTGCCCTTAAAACACTATCTGGTGGTGAAAAAACAAAAGTTAAGTTTGCACTCACAAGAACCCATAAATCAAATGTTTTGATTCTAGATGAGCCAACCAATCACTTAGACAAACACGCAAAACTTGTCTTAAAAGAAGCACTTATTAAATATCCAGGTACCATCATTTTAGTATCACATGAAAAGTCATTTTATGAAGAAATATGTGACTATGAAATTCATTTGTCATAAATATCGTTTTTATGTTGAAAAACACGTTTAATTTTGATATACTTAATATTGCAAGTTTGGAGGGATGATTCATGCGTGAATTAGTAAAATTAGTTTGTACAGAATGTGGCGATGAGAACTATCACACAACTAAGAATAAAAAGACAACACCTGATCGTTTAGAGATGAGTAAGTATTGCCCACGTACAAGAAAGTATACGCTTCATAGAGAAAAGAAATAAACTATCTTTAGTATAGTTTTTTTTCTATATATAGACCATGATATACACATTTAATGGAAACGAATCATATGCAAACGCATACTTGATTTGTCGCTTTGGTCATTGTTTATTAATTGATCCTAATTTTGATTATAATGATATTATATCTAAATTAGGTGATCAAATATTAGATGGTGTGTTACTAACTCATGCACATAGCGATCATACATCACTCATCCATCAATTTGATGTACCTATCTATGTTCATAGTGATGATGCAGCACTTTTATTTGAAGATAAATATAATGGCTATTCAAAAGATATGCCACGACCTTATTTGCGTAAACAACTCCATATTAAGGTGATTGAAGATCAATATAAAATACCACTTGCAGATCATGAAGTGGTTGTTTTGCATACACCAGGGCATACAAAGGGTTCAGTATCCTTTTTATATCAAAAATATGTTTTTACTGGTGATACGTTATTTAAAGATAGCGTAGGTCGACATGACTTATATAGTGGCAATTTATTTGATTTAAAACGTAGTGTTATCAAATTAATTGATGATTTGAATGATAATATCTTAATTAAACCAGGGCATGATGCGCCATCAAGCATTCGAAATGAACGTAAAAACAATCCATTTTACATAAAATGGAAAAAACAAGGTAAAATATAAATAAGGGGTAAATATTATGATTATTTTATTTGATGTAGGTAATACAAGTATATACACAGGCATTTCTAAAGGAACTTTAATTGATGATACTTTTAGAATGAATACAGATATTCATAAATCACCAGATGAATATTTTGTCACGCTCAAATCTTTTATTGATCCTAAAGTTATAACTGGGGTTGTTATTGGCTCTGTTGTACCACTGGTGAGGCAAACCTTAATAGAAATGACAAAGAAGTATTTAAAATTAGAACCAGTAGTCATTGAACCTGGCACCAAAACAGGTATTTTTGTTAAAGCGGATAATCCGAAGGAAGTTGGTGCGGATTTAATCGCCAATTCAGCGGGTATTGAGCATGCAAATCCAACACTGATTATTGACTTAGGTACAGCAAACAAAATGATTTATGTCAAAAACCATCAAATTACTGGTGTGATTATTGCGCCAGGCATGCAACTAGGTATTAATGCCTTAGATGGTAATACAGCACTTTTACATGAAGTTGATATTATCGTACCTAAAAAGTATTTAGGTAATAATACAATACACTGTATTCAATCGGGTGTAGTTTATGGCACGATTGTGATGATTGAAGGTATGGTTGAGCGTATTAAAGAGGAAGTCAAAGAAGATTTTGATGTCATATTAACCGGTGGTTTATCCGGACTCATCATTGATCATATTCGGTTAGATTTGACACTTGACCCTGAACTTGTATTAAAAGGGTTATTGAATATTTATCATAAAAACATTAAATAGTAAGGAATTATAAATGATGACATATCAAACACATTATGAAAAATGGCTTAATGAAAAAACATTAACAACAAAAGAAAAAGATACATTACTTCAAATGGATGAGAAAGAAAAAGAAGAATCCTTTTTCCAAGATTTATCATTTGGTACAGGTGGTATTCGAGGTATTCTAGGTTTAGGACCAAATCGTATTAATAAGTACACGATCAAGCGTGTCACATTAGGATTTGCACAATATTTAAAGCATAACAACAAACTTAATGGTGTTGCCATTGCATATGATAATCGTTATGGTTCCTATGAGTTTGCTTATGAAGCTGCTAAAGTATTGGCATTTAATGGTATTAAATCCTATATATATAAAGAATTAAGACCAACGCCTATGCTCAGCTTTTTAGTTAGACACTTTAAGACATCAGCAGGTATAATGCTTACAGCATCACATAACCCTAAAGAGTATAACGGATTTAAAGCATACAATGAGACAGGTGCCCAGTTATCGACTGATGAATCGAATATGGTAATAGATGAAATTAGCCGTATTGCATCACCATTTAATATTGGTAGTATAGATAATGAACTCATTATATGGATTGGTGATGAGATTGATGATATCTATTTAAGTGAAGTTAAAAAGATTGGTATTCGATCAGATATAAAAGATTTAAAAATTGTCTATTCACCCCTACATGGTACCGGTGGAACAGTGATTCCTAAGTTACTAAAAGATAGTGGCTATACGGTATTTAGCGAACCAAATCAAATGCTTGTTGATCCCGCATTTAGTCATACAAAATCTTCAAATCCAGAGGATCAAGTAGCCTATGATAAAGCGATTTTTCTTGCAATTGGTAAGGATGCAGATGTTATATTCTTAACAGATCCAGATGCTGATAGATTGGGTGTTGCCTATAAATATAATGGAACCTACCAAAGACTAAACGGTAACCAAACAGCTAGTATGATGTTATATTATATTTTAAGTGAGAAAAAACAACCCAAGGGTATGATTTATACAACGGTTGTATCGTCACACATTATTAAAGATATTGCCAAACATTTTAACCAAAGTGTTGGTGAAACTTTAACTGGTTTCAAGTTCATTGGTGAACAAGCACAGATCAATCAAGGTAAAAAACCTTATATATTTGGCAGTGAAGAATCCTATGGTAGTTTGGTTTCAGACTTTGTTAGAGATAAGGATGCTGTTCAAGCAGTTTATTTATTATCAGAAATAATGAATACCTTAAAGTTAAGAAATATAAGTGTGAAAGACTACTTAGATTCAATGTACCAAACATTTGGCTATTATGTAGAAGACACAATCAGTTTAACTTTAAAAGGTATTGAGGGTGCAAAACGTATCTTAAAAATTACAGACTATGTACGTGAGCACGGCATTGATGTTAAAGGATTTAATGTTGTTAACCAGATCGATTATAAAAAAGGTATTAAAAATCCTTACAATATAATCCTACCACCTTCAAATGTATTAAAATTTGAAAGTGATCATGGCTTTATAATATTTAGACCAAGTGGTACCGAACCAAAGTTAAAGATTTATTTATCTATCAAATCAAACAATCAAATGGAATCAACCAATAAAATCAAACAATTAAGAGCGTCTATAATGACATTTATAGACCGCATTTAAGAAGAGGTGAACTATGTTTAAACAACGTCGAATGAATTATTTAAATCAAGTTAAAGATCAAAGTTTAACAATACTTTATGCAGGACATGCACCACATCTATCTAATGATGCGTATTATCCATTTCATGTCAATAAAAACTTCTGGTATTTAACCAATATTGACCAAGCAGGTGCTGTTTTATTAATGGGTAAATCTGGGGCATTATCAGATATGTATTTATTTATTAAAAAAATAGATCCAGTTGAAGCACTATGGGTTGGTGAATCCCTAAGCTTTGAAAAAGCGAGTACCTTATCAGGTATACCACTTGCAAACATTATGGATATTGACAAGTTTGATGCCTTCTTGGCGCAACTATTAACCCAAACAAGACGCGCGTTATTTGGTACAATTGATACAGTATACTTTGACATAGAGCGTCAAAGTCCAAAAGATGCACCACTACTTGGTGAAAAACAAGCAACGTCATTTAGTCAAACCTATCCACACATGAATATTTTAAATGCCCATGGCATCATTGCTGATTTAAGAAGTTCAAAGGATGCAACAGAAATTGAGGCAATTAAAGGTGCATTAGAAATATCTAATATGGCTAATGAAGCAATTTTAAAGACTTTAAAGACTGCTAAGAATGAATCGGAATTATTTGCAACGTTTAATTATGTATTAAATAAAAACCAAACGAAACCGAGTTTTAATGAAATTATTGCTAGTGGAAAAAATGCGACCATTCTACATTATGAAAAAAATAATGATGATATAGAAAAAGATGATCTTGTCTTATTTGATTTGGGTGTGCGCTATCAACAATATGCATCAGATATTTCAAGAACATATCCTGCAAGTGGAAAGTTTACGAAACGTCAAAAAGAAGTTTATGAAGCTGTTTTAAAAGTTAACAAAGATATTATTAACTGGGTTAAAGCCGGTATCACACAATTTGAGTACAATTTAAAAGGTAGGGAACTGTTAATTAAAGCAGCTAAAGATATCGGCTTAATTACTAAAGATGAAGAAATTTCTAAATACTACTATCATGGGTTAGGTCATGCACTTGGGCTAGATGTACATGATGTTGGTGATCCAACAAAACCATTTAAAGTTGGACAAGTCATAACGGTTGAACCAGGTTTATATATTGCTGAGGAAAATATTGGTGTTCGTATTGAAGATAATCTTGTCTTAACTGAAGATGGATGTATCAATTTATCTGATGCAATTATTAAGGAAGTTAAAGATATTGAAAATTTCATGAAATAAAAGTTAAATCAATAAAATCCTTCTACTATATTGTAGGAGGATTTTTTATGATGAAAAGAACATTAATATTGGCATTAAGTGTATTTCTAATTATTATAGGTGCAAGAACTACATTTGCATATGCAGACTTTGAAGATTTTACCAAGGTAGGGCATGGTAAAATCTTAGATGATTTTAGTAAATCAGATTATGATTATGGCTATAAAAAAATTGGCAGTAATCAGTTTTTAGGTTGGAAACATCACTATATAACAAAGGACCTAAAAGTTAAATATACATCAGAAACTTTATTTAGCTATTATAACAATGGTAAATCAGCCATTAGTTATAACTATAAGGCCAGTAAGAAAACAATCAGTGCGTACCAGTTAAAGGTAAGTGGTGGCGTCAAACTTCAAACTCAAAAGGATAATAAAGTATTTGGTAGTGGTTTAACTGCATCACTGAATATGGATTATGTCTATGATAATAAAACAGAAGATGTTGAAACCTTTGATATTAAGGTTTCAATTGAACCAACCACACAAATGGTACTATATTTATATGGCGAGGGTAAAATATCTAATGGGGTTGCTAAAAATTATTTATTTTGGATTGAGATTGCTAAAGGTGGATTTGAAATATTTGTTGTAACAACCCATTATCAAAGACTAGAGATTACACCGATATGAGAAAATACATCGTTTTTAGTGTGATTGCTATAGGTTTGATTGGGCTGCTTATCTATTTATATCTACCTGAAAAACCAGTTGATGAAATACTAGTTGTTAGTGAGTCACATTACATATTATATGAACAGGATGTGACAATTGGTATCAAGTTCTTTTCAAGTAGAAAACAGCTGATTAAAATGACAGATATAGATGGCGGTTTTATTCAAAATGGGGATCAAAGTATAAAGTTTTTGTTAACAGACTTAAACATAGAAAAAATACATGATGAACGCTTTTTAGATACATTATATTTTGGTTATGAGTTGCAATTTAAATTACCAGAAATTACTGATAATTACTATATGGAAGAACTGTTTTTAAGGCTAAAAATCAAAAGCGACTATTATGAGTTGTTTGGTGGATCGTTATATGTGGAATATCCGGAAGTGAATGATAAACACTTAGACTGGTATGGTATAGAAGGTATCAAAAAAGACGTACCAAAACTATTTCAAATATTGGTTGATGTATATGATGTTATACCCATTGAAAAAATTATTGTTGGGCCTGAAAATGTTGATTTTTTTATAGGTAGTGACAATATTGTTATACAAATACCAGAAAACAAGTATGTGTTTACAACCACTTTTGTTAAGATTTATACAGATTTTGGTGTAACTTATTTACCAAATTTCGAATATTTTATTAATTATGAATTATTAAGCTCTGGATTCTTTAAAGGTTACGTTATAATGTAAAATCTATGTTAAAATATATAACGAGGTTATTTTACAATGTTATTTATATTTAGAAAAATGGGCAAATATAAAGGCCAAGTTATATATTCATTAATTGTTAAGGCATTAGGTACTGGAGCAGACTTATTATTGCCTTTTATATTGGCATATATGATTGATGAACTCTTACTTAAAGTCACACCAGCAGACTACTGGTTACTGATTTTTACCGGTATTGGTATGTTTTTGATTGCACTACTAGGATGGTTTTTCAATATTTCAGCCAATCGTTCTGCGGAGCGTGTTTCAAGTTTAACCGTACGTGATGTACGTAATGAACTCTTTTATAAAACTGAAAAATTAAATGCTGAACAAGTTGATAAAGTTTCAACCTCTTCATTAATTTCTAGATTAACCACAGATACATATAATATTTTTCAAATGGTGGGATCCCTACAGCGATTAGGTATACGTGCGCCAATGCTACTTATTGGTGGTATTATTATGGCTGCGTTTATGGATCCAATTTTAACGCTAGTAATGATTGTTATGTTGCCACTGATTTCTATTGTCGTATGGCAATATTCTAAAAAAGGACAACCTTTATATAAAGATATTCAAGTTCAAGTTGATGAAATTATTCGTGTCTTAAGAGAAAATATTACCGGTGTACGCGTTGTTCGTGCATTGTCTATGACAGATTATGAGCAACAGCGCTTTGATAAAGAAAATGAAAAGGCCGTCGAAAAAGAACTCATCGCGACAATGACAATGAATAAAATTAGTCCAATCATTAGTATTGTAATGAATATTGGTTTAGTCGTTGTCTTAGTATTTGGTGCATATAGAGTCGCTGGTGGGTTTACTAAAGTCGGACAAATTTTGGCTTTAATTACTTACTTTACAATTATTTTAAACTCAATGGCTTCACTCACACGTATTTTCATTCGTATGTCAAGAGCATCTGCATCAGCTGCACGTATTGTTGAAGTCCTTGAACTTGAAACAATGATGGTTGATGGTACATTACCACTTGTTATCAACAAAAAGCCGCATTTAGTATTTGATCAAGTGAATTTTTCATATCATGGTAAAGAGTCTCATCTAGAAGGTATTAACTTTAAGTTAAACCAAGGTGAAACATTAGGCATCATTGGTGCAACAGGTAGTGGTAAGACAACCATTATTAATTTGATTATGCGTTTTTATGATCCACAAGAAGGTTCAATCAAAGTCTTTGGTGAAGATATTAGAAACATCAAACGTGATGAACTTAGACGTCATATCGGTTTGGTGTTACAAAATGACTCTGTATTTTCAAATACCATTCATGAAAACATTTCCTTTTCAAGACCAAATGTTCTAGAAGCGCAAGTCAAGCTTGCTAAAGAAATTGCACAAGCAGATTTTATTGATGATATGCCAGAAACATATCATCATGAAATTGCCCAACGTGGTACCAATATTTCTGGCGGGCAACGTCAACGTTTATTAATTGCTAGAGCTGTTGCAAGTAATCCAAAGTTACTCATTTTAGATGATGCATCGTCTGCATTAGACTACCAAACAGATAAAAACTTAAGATTTGCTATTAGTGAACATCTTAAAGAAACAACGAAAATTATAGTTGCACAGCGTGTTTCATCGATTAGAGATGCAGATTTAATTCTATTAGTTGATAATGGTCAGGTCGTTGCACAAGGTACACATGATGAACTATTAGCAAACAATGAGATATACCAATTACTGGTACAATATCAATTAGGGGAGGCACAAAAATGAACCGTGGTGTAGGTGGCCGTAGAGGTCGTAATGATGGCTCAGATGTTGCTAAAGATAGAAAAACAACCCTTAAAAGATTATGGTACTATCTATCTTTTTATAAGAGCCGTTTAATTATAGGTATTATATTAACTGTAGTTTCAAATGTATTATCACTATTTGGTCCATACCTTACAGGTAAGATGATTAATGAGATGGTTGTTGTTAACAACGGTATTCAAATCGATTTTTATGAGATATTCTTTTTAGGTGCACTGATGATATCGTTTTACTTAACATCTGCAATCATGAACTATATATTAAGTATTGCCTTAGTTAAGATGTCACAGAGTGTTGTTTATAAGTTGAGAGCCGATTTGTTTAATAAGATGACAACAGTTAGTGTGAATTATTTTGACACCAACCAAACAGGTGACATTATTTCTCGTATGAGTTACGATATTGATACCATTGCAGGTTCATTATCTAGTGATGTGTTAAGTTTAATCACATCAACAATTACTTTGGTTGTATCATTTATCATGATGTTAATCGTCTCACCAATATTATTACTAATTTACTTTATTACGATCCCTTTAAGTTTTTTACTAACAACCTTTTTATCAAAGATTATTAAGAAAAAACTTAGAATCCGTAATCAGAGTTTAGGTCAGTTAAATGGGTATACAGAAGAAATGATTTCTGCACAAAAGACGATTCAATCCTATGTACAAGAAGATGCTGTTTTTGAGAGATATCAAACACTTAATGAAGATACAGCCAAAAAGAGTTATGAAGCAGGTTATTATTTAACAACGACAGGACCAAGTGTATTATTTATTAATAACTTCGGTACTGCATTGGTTGGTACTGCAGGGGCTGTATTGACACTTTTAGGGCGTTTAATGATTGGTGACTTATCAGCCTTCATGTTATACTCAAAACGTTTTTCAGGGCCAATTAATCATTTAAGTAATTTGGTTGCCGATATTCAGTCTGCACTTGCCGCCGCAGAACGTGTATTTTATGTATTAGATCAACCAGATGAAACTATTGACAATGCATCAAATAAAGATTCAGGTATCACAGATGGTGCAGTTGTCTTTAATGATGTTAACTTTAGATATGTACCAGATACACCAGTATTACAAAATGTCAACTTTAAAGTCAAACCTGGACAAACAGTAGCCATCGTTGGTGAAACTGGTGCAGGTAAGACAACATTAGTCAATTTATTAATGCGTTTTTATGATATTGATTCAGGTCGCATTTTAGTTGATGACACACCAATTGAAAATTATAACCGAAGATACTATAGAAAAGCATTTTCAATGGTACTTCAAGATACATGGATTTTTAGAGGTACTGTTTTAGATAATATTAAATATGGTAATGGTGATGTGAGCTTTGAAGCGGTCGTTGAGGCAGCTAAAAAAGCAAGGATACATCATTATATTTCACATCTACCAGATGGTTATGAGACGATGTTATCTGATGAAGGCGTCAATATCTCTAAAGGACAAAAACAATTAATAGTGATTGCACGTGCCATGTTAAGTCAGTCTCAAATGCTAATTTTAGATGAGGCAACATCAAATGTGGATACCTATACAGAAGTAAATATTCAAGCAGCCATGCTGAATTTAATGAAAAATAAGACGACATTTGTCATTGCACACCGCCTTTCAACCATTAGAAATGCCGATATAATCTTACTTGTAAGTAAAGGGAATATCATTGAACAAGGTTCACATGATAGCTTGATGGCTAAAAAAGGTAAGTACCATGCACTCTTTATGTCACAATTTGCGTAAATTCAGACGAAAGTTGCACATTGTGTTTGACAAATGATTGCTAATTATATATAATAACTACGGTAATATTGTGAAAAGAAGAGATACCCTCTCACCTGATGGTCCATCCTTGGGTAAACAGCACGCTAACATTTATTTTTATTTCGAATTTTAGTGCAAAGTGGGTATATTCATATATACGCACTTTTTCATTTTCTTACCGAAAATAAAACTCGAAAGGAGTGGTTAAATATTAGACCACAAAGAATGGGATTTAAAATCCCAAAAAATACAGACTTAGTAAATGAATCATTACCAAATGGTCAGTTCTTAGTCATAGATGAATCGGGTCAAAGGTTAGGTACATTTGATCGTAAGCAAGCACTTGATGTTGCAAGAGACAGAGATTTAGACATTTTAGTCGTCTCTCCTGAAAATGCAAAACCAATGGTTGCTAAACTATTAGATTATTCTAAACACCGTTATGACCAACAAAAAAAGCTTAAAGAAATGAAAAAGAATCAGCAAATTGTTAAGCTAAAAGAAATTAAGTTGTCACCGACAATTGATAAGCATGACTTTGATACAAAATTAAGAAATGCTCAAAAATTCATTAATGGTGGCGATAAATTAAAAGTATCATTGCGTTTTAGAGGACGTATGATTACACATAAAGATATCGGATTTGAACAAGTCAACAAATTTGTTGAACAACTTCAAGAAATCGTAGTAGAAACACAACCTAGATTAGAAGGTATGCAGATTATTGCAATTATTGCACCTGCCAAGAAAGACGAAAGAGGATAATAACATGCCAAAACAAAAAACACATAGTGGCTTAAAAAAACGTATCAAAATCACTGCTACTGGTAAGTTAATGCGTCATAAAGCATACTCAAACCACTTAGCAGCATCAAAAACTACAAAACAAAATAGACAATTAAGAGCAGAAACAACTGTACATCCTACAGATGCAAAAAGAATTAAACGCTTAATTGCGAATATGAAATAAGGAGGAACTAGAAAATGGCTAGAGTAAAAAACACACCAGTTACTAGAAGAAGACGTAAGAAAATATTAAAATTAGCTAAAGGTTATTTTGGTTCCAAACATACCTTATACCGTACAGCTCATGAACAAGTTATGCGTGCTTTACAATATGCATATAGAGATAGAAAACAAAACAAGAGAAATTTCAGAAGATTATGGATCTCAAGAATTAATGCTGGTGCTGTCCAAAATGGATTTAAGTATTCAAAGTTAATTCATGGTTTATCACTTGCAAATGTACAACTAAACAGAAAAGTATTAGCGGACTTAGCAATATCTGAACCAAAAGTATTTGCATCATATGTTGATTTAGCAAAAGATGCAATTGCAAATCCAAGCAAATATGAAGTGAAAACTTCAGCACCTGCTTCAAAAGCAGTTGCAGCTAAAAAAGTTGCACCAGCAAAAGCTGAAGCAGCTAAAGCAGAACCAACCAAAGCAGAAGCTAAAAAGGTTGATGCACCTAAAGTGGATACAAAAGCTTTAGAAGCAGAACTTAGTAAATTATTAGTTGCAGACTTAAGACCGGCAGCAGTTGAAGCTGGTATTGACAATGCATCTACATTAAGAAAAGCAGAACTTGTTGAAGCATTAGCAAAAATTGGTTACAACCCAAATAAATAAGTTTAACTATAAATGGTGCATTCAAATGGATGCACCTTTTTATTTAAGGAAACTTTCCTTATAATTTGATATAATAGATTTAAAGACGTTTATTATAAAAAAAAGGATGTAAGTATGAAGCGTAGATTGTTAATAAGTTTAATTTTAATCCTAATTTTACTAATTTCATTTACTTTAGTGTTTCCTTTAATGGCGTTAGATCATTCGTTAATTTATACGGTGTTTGCAATTATAGGTATTGTATTGCTGACCGTATATTTATTTGGCGGTACTGCAAAGTTTTTAGTGATGCTAATTTATTCGCTAATTATATTGTTAGGCTTACTGATTATGCCTGACTATCAACACTCAATTATCGCTGTTGGCACCTTAATGATTATCTTAAATCCTTTGGCTAATTTTGAAAGTTATATTGAAGATAAATTGATACCAGCTCAGACTGCCCCATTAAGTATTTCTCTACGTGGTAAGTACTGGCCATTTTATGCATATAGACAAGAAATGAAGGATTATGTTAGACTACCTCAAACAAAGAAATTATTCACAAAATCTTGGTACTTAAAAGTTAGACAGTTAGTGACGATATTGTTACTATTTACAGCAATCTATCTATTTATTAACGAACTTAAAAATATTTATATAGACCTAAGTAATTATAATCCATTACAAGTATTTACGTTTTATGGCATTCTATCATTGTTTGTTTTAACCTTTATACTCTATAAAAACGGATTTAGAGCGATGTTTAGAGCAGCGGTTATGTTTATATTTATACCTGTTGTATTTGCAACCTGGCTCCTACCAATAGGCTTCATTTCTCAAGTTATTTTTACCGCAATTATTTTGACTTTAGGTATTACAGATTTGATTTATGAGCGCTATTTATCATTAAACAGGGTTGCATATAATGCTTATAAATATTATGATCCAGATGATAAAAGACATGTCTATGCCAATGAGTTTTATGAACCACTAGTTTATAATGAAACATATAATATTGTAGGGATTTATAAGTTTAAAACCGAAATAGAAGATTTTCAAGATAGTTTACATGATATATTGTTTTATGCAAATAGAAAGCACTTTATGATTACCGCCTATACGTTTAACGGCAAAGATATGATGATTTATACAGAGTTTTATCATAAACATGCAAAAAGAGCTCAAACTTTCCAAAGTTACTTAGAAAACCTGTTTCATACAAAAGTAGAAGAACAAATTATTTATGACAAAAATAAACAGATCTATGAACAAACTTTTTTTCATAAAACAGAGTATATTGTTGCACGTGCACTTTCACTAGCAAATCTATTAAAAGAATTACAGGTGAGTAAAAGAGAACTCATTATATCTATAATCTTCTCATTTAAGAGTAAGGAAGACATCTTAAAAATTTCTAAGCATTACTATGTCGCCAGAATGGAAGAGTTAGATGATTCTGAATATTTAGCAGCTAGGGTCTCAATTAAGACGATAAATTCTAATTTTGTTATCGAACAAAAAATAAGAGACATTTTATTAAACGCAATGATTTATCAAGCAACCTATGTAAGAATATTAGTATATTATGAAGGAGATAAGCAAAAATGATTAAAAAAGCAGTTATTCCAGCAGCAGGCTGGGGCACTAGGTTTTTACCAATAACAAAAGCCGTGCCTAAAGAAATGTTACCAATTATTGATAAACCGGCATTAAGTTACATTATAGAAGAGGCCGTATCATCAGGTATCGAAGAAATATTAATTATAATTTCTTCCAATAAAGGAGCAATTCAATCTTATTTTGAAAACAATCTAGAATTAGAACAATTCCTAAAAGAAAAAAACAAACTAGATGATGTAAGGCTCATTAAGAATACGAACTTTGGTGCAAAAATATTTTACACAACCCAAGAAGAACAATTAGGACTTGGTCACGCTGTCTTACAAGCAGAAAGATTTATTAATGGGGAGCCGTTTGCAGTACTTTTAGGTGATGATGTTTATGTGTCTGATACTCAGCCTGCACTTCAACAACTCATTAAAGCATACAACGATAAGAAATCAAGCATTTTAGGTACGATGGAAGTAACACTTGCTGATACACAACTTTATGGGATATGTATGCCTAAAAAGGGTAGCCAAAAGCCTGTGGTTGAACTTGAAGGGGTTATAGAAAAACCTAAATCAAATCCCCCATCTCATTCAGCAATATCTGGCAGATATATACTTAGTCCAACAATATTTAGTCTTCTAAAAGATCAAACAAAAGGTGCAGGAGATGAAATACAATTGACTGACGCAATTTTACGCTTAATGGATTTTGAAAAGGTATATGCTCTAGACATGATTGGCAAACGATATGATATTGGTTCAAAGATTGGCTATATAGAGGCTATTATAGATTTTGGTTTAAAAAGACCAGACTTAAATGCAGATTTAGTTAAAATACTTAAGTCAAAGATTTAAGTGGTGAAAACTGTTTTCATTGACAAAATGATAAAAATGTAGTAAATTAAAGGTGCCTAGGAAGTACCCGTGGAACCCAAACATATCTTTTAGGGAGTTAAACCATACTGGTGTTGAAAGCCAAAGTTTTATTTGGAATCCCAACGTATGTGTATAGGAAATTCCCACTTAAAAATAAGAGATTCCAACAGCTTCCTAGGTTTTTATTTTACCCAAAATAGCGTAAATCAAAGATAGGATAAATTATATGATAAATAAAATAGAAAAATTAAGAAACCTCACTAAATTAAATGCCATTGCATCAAATGAGTCCCTTGTAACAAATTACTTAAAAGGTGAACTTGAAGCAGAAGTATCTAGCGATCGATTAGGCTCAGTGGTTGCTAAAAAAGGTAATGGTAAAAATATTTTGGTGACAGCACCAATTGATGAAATTGGTATGATTGTCACACAGGTTTCACAAAGTGGGATGATAAGTTTTCAAAGTGTCGGACCGCTAAACCCTAAGAACGCTATCAACCAGTTATTTTCAGTGACGACAAAATCAAATACATTTTTAGCAAGTCTTGCAGCAAAACCCATTATGATGCAATCCAAAGAAGAACTTAATAAAGTCGATGATTTAAAATCAATGTATTTAGATGCTGGATTCACATCAGATAAACAAGTGTTTGAAAGTGGTATTCAAATCGGTGATATGATCACTCGTTTTAGTCCTTTAAATAAACTTGAAAACAACAGATACATTGGTAAAGCGTTAGAATCTAGATCTTGCGTGTTTGTCTTAAGTGAACTTATGAACCATGTGAACACCTTGAATGTGACACTAAATGGTGCCTTTACTGTTCAGCATAAAATGCATATGAAAGGTGCTAAAACATCAAGTTATATGACACAACCAGAACTGGCCTTGAGTCTAGATACAGTAGAAGTTGGAGATAATCAAAGTGATGGTTCACTAAAACTAGGTATGGGTCCTGTAATATTTTTCTATGATCAAGGATTAATCGCACATCCAAATTTAAGAAAATATCTGGTTAAATTGTGTCAGAATAACGATATCCCTTATCAGGAAGGCCATCAATTAAATGGCTTAACTGAGGGACATTATTTACAACTTTCTAAATTAGGTGCTGCAACAGTCTCAGTTGGTATACCGCTTAGAAATAAAAATTCACATCAAGAAATCGTTGATATGAATGACTTAGAAAATACGTATAAACTATTAAAAGTATTTGTAGAAAGCTTAAATGATAAAATTATAGACGAGATATTATATAACTAAAATAAGGGTATTTTCCAATCAGGAAAATACCCTTATTTGTTATTTAGAATCAGATTTTTTAGATGGTTCTTTAGCTGTTTGAACAACTTCAGTCAATGCAGTAACAGTACCTGCTAAATCTGCAATATTTGATGGGACAACAATCTTAGTTGCTTGACCTTCAGCAAGTTTAGCTAGTGCTTCATAAGCCTTAATTTGTAAGACATTTGCATCTGGTGCAGCTTCTTTGATTAATTTAATACCTAATGCTTCAGCTTCTTTTAACTGGCGAATGGATTCAGCTTGAGCTTGAGCATTTAAAATAACTTGTTGTTTATCTGCTTGAGCTTTTAAGATGATCGATTCATTAATACCTTCAGCCTCTAAAATCTTCGCTCGTTTTTCACCTTCGGCAATTAAAATGGTTTGACGTCTTTCACGCTCAGCACGCATTTGTTTTTCCATTGAATCTCTTATATCTTTAGGTGGCATGATGTTTTTAACTTCAACACGGTTAACTTTGATACCCCATTTATCGGTTGCATCATCTAAAATGTGACGCATTTTAGTATTGATAATATCACGTGATGTTAATGACATATCAAGTTCTAAATCACCTAGGATATTACGTAGTGTTGTTGCTGATAAAGCTTCAATCGCAAGAATAGGATTTTCAACACCATAAGCATAAAGTTTAGGGTCTGTCACTTGGTAGAAGACGATGGTGTCAATTTGCATTGTAACATTATCTTTTGTAATCACCGCTTGTGGATCAAAGTCTTTGACTTGTTCCTTTAAAGAGACTACAGAAACGACTCGGTCGATAAAAGGTATTAACCAATGTATACCTACACCCCATGTTGTATGATAAGCACCTAAGCGCTCTACAACGTACTTTTTAGTTTGTGTAACAACACGTACACCTGATATAGCTAGTACAGCGAGTACAGCTAAAATAACAATTAAAACAACGAGTAATACTTGTCCTGGTTCCATTAATTTGAATCCTCCTCTATAATTTTTGTGACAATAAATTTATTACCTTCTATAGCTAATATTCTAACGGCTGCACCAATTTCAATATCTTCAGAAGATATAGCGGTCCAGTTCATGTGTTCAAAGTCAACTTGACCACTACGAAGTGGTGAGATTTCTTTGATTACAATTGCTGATTTACCAACATAAGAATCAACATTGGTGGAAACCATGTTCTTTTTAAAATATTTGATCAATAATGGTCTCGTTAAGAACATTAACGTAAACCCGGTTACAAAGAATACGATGACTTGAAGTCCGATATTCTCAGGAACGATTGCTGAGATAATAATCGTTGGTATCGATGCAAGTGCAAACCAAATACTTACGAACTCAACAGATATGAACTCAATGATTACTGTTAATACAAATACGATAAGCCAAAACCAAATGATATATTCAGTTATTAATGCACTCATATTATAAAGCCTCCTTTAAACGCACTTCAAGCACGTTGGAATTTTTATTCCAAACAGCTCTGTATTTTGTACCTTTATCTTCAAACGCTGTGTCAAAAACAGTCGATAGTCTATTAATAAATGATTTATTCGTGATACGACCATAAGAAGCATTGACACTAATATTATATCTTGTGTGTTCGGGAATATCTCCACGTAACACTTCATCTTTTGATAATGGGCGTATTAAGACCATCACCTTTTCTTTATCATAACCTAACATTACTTGGTTTGCGAATTCAAAGAATTGCGCACCAGGCTTATTTATTGTTAAGTTAATTGGTGTAATTGTTACAACAATTTCTTTTGGTTCTCCATTAAACCATGTCACACTCATTATAATCACCTCTCATACAATAATTATACGCTATATTATTTATAATGTCAACATAATTATAAAAAATTATTATTAATTATTACAAATTATTTAAAGCATATGACTCGCCTTATTTAGTAGATATGTTATAATATATATGATCAACTTCGGGGAGTCCATATGATGGACTGAGAGGGCTTTATGAAAGCCGACCCGTTAAACCTGATCTGGATGATGCCAGCGGAGGGAAAGTTATTATATTTTTTAACTTTTATTTCTTTGGCCGAAGAAATTTTTTTATTTCCAAGGAGGAGAATGATGAATCAAAATAGGATTCAAATTAGAAATGTGGTCATTGTATCCACATTACTTGCGATTGCAATCGCACTTGATATTGTCACAGGTATGATACCTGGACTCAACCTTAGTATGCCCTTAGGTGGCAGACTGTTTAATATATCGTTGTTACCGATTATATTAATAGGTGTATTTTTAGGGCCAATTTATGGCATTGTGGGTGCAGTAACCTATGGATTATTCGGTTTTTTCTATGATGGATATGGTCTCAGTTATTTTGCAACCAATTTAGGTGAAGCAGCTTTAGTCTTTTTCTTAGACTATGTTGTTGCGTTTGGTGCACTTGGCTTAAGTGGGTTCTTTAAAAAGACTTTAGATACACAATTATATTTTGCTATAACAACGATTGTCGTACTAACCATTAGATGGATATCCTCAACAATTGTTGGAGCAATCCTATGGGCTGCGTATGCATCAGGTAATGAATGGACTCAAAACTTAATGGATGGTGTGAATAATAATGCATTTATTTATTCTGGTATTTACAACATCATTTATACATTAACCACTGCCCTGAGCTTGATTATCATTGGCAGTCTAACTTTAACACAGTTTAGAAATTTAAAGTTACAGATGCAGTTGAATTAATTGATCAACAACCTTTAAGTAATCTAATCTTGGTTGGAAACCAAATGGTATGAGTTGACAGTTTGTTTTAAAAAAACTATAAGCAACTGACTTTCTACCACCAGATTTTGCAGCTTCCCATAAGGGGAGTAGGTCCTTAATTGTTATAAGGTAATATTCATTATACTGTGACCAACCAATAATTAAAAAGGCAATACCACCATGTGCATCAATTTCTGATAAGTGTCTTATTTGATGTTCATGAATGTTTGAAAAAGGAAAACTGGTTTTAGAGTTTGTTTCCTTTGCATCAAAGTCGATGTACCTGCCCTTATATAGACCGTTAAAATCAGTCGTAGAAGGGGTTCTATAATAAGCTTCAACTATTTTTGCTTTATTGCGAGCAGGATAGCTCACATCGACGACTTGTATCGGTGTGGGCTTTTTATGTATAACAGCAATTTGATGCGATAAGTAGTATTGATTTGTTAAATCGATATCGGATTCTAATGTCATACCTAAATTGGCATAGTTGTTTTGCTTCTTTACAGCTTTCTTCTTATTTGGGTAGTTCATATTATGACAACTCCTATCTATTTTTATTATAAACGAAATGAAATATATTAGGTCATAAATGATAAAAAAAGACGTTTTACAAGCAAAGATTCAATTATTATGTTATAATAAATTAACTGAAATTCGTTACTGAAAGGAAAAACTAATTGTGAGTGAAATACGCTTTTTCGCTTTAGGTGGTTTGGGTGAAAACGGAAAAAATATGTATGTCGTAGATGTGGACAGACAATATTTTATTTTGGATGCTGGTTTAAAGTATCCTACCCAAGAACTATTTGGAGTCGATGAAA
>JBAYTJ010000004.1:0-19094 GCA_041675665.1 Acholeplasma sp.
CAATTAATACTTTAAAATCTGTTAAGGATTGTTTTGTTTTACCTGTAACATCCAACGTATCAATAGCATCAAACATTGAACAGTTTAGCGCTTTAGCGTGTGCTTGTAGTTTATTTAATGTTGTTGGTCCAATTGCACGACGTGGTGTATTGATAATACGCATTAAGTAAAAATCAAGATTAGGATCAATAACTAAACGAATGTAAGCTAAGATGTCCTTAATTTCTCTACGTTGATAAAAAGAGATGCCACCATATAAAACATAAGGTATGTTATATTTCATAAAAACATCTTCAAAGTTTCTACTTAAGGCGTTGTTTCTATATAGTATTGCGATATCACTATATTTAAAATTTGTATCAGTAATTAAGGTCTGTATTTCATTAGCAATCATTTGAGCTTCATTTAAGTCACTTTGAGCAGACCAGATAAATGGTTTAAAGCCATCCCCTAAATCTGTTTCTAATGATTTGGTGAAGGGGCGATTTATATTGTGCGTTATTAACTTATTGGCAAATTTTAATATTTGTTTGGTTGAACGGTAATTTAAATCTAACACAATCTCAGGTTTGCTGCCATCCTCATTTTTAAAATCATTTAAAAAGTATTTGGCATTATCGTAGTTTGCACCACGGAATGCATAAATAGATTGATCAGGATCACCTACTACAAATAAGTTTCGGTGTTTGCCTGCAAGTAGTTTCATCATTTTGTATTGTAAATGATCTGTATCTTGAAACTCATCAACCAGTATATAGTTAAACTTATTTTGATAATATTCTAAAACTGTTTGATATGTATCAAATAATTTGTAAGTTAGTATTTGTAAATCATCAAAGTCTAGTAAATTATTTGTAATGAGTGCTTCTGTATAACGGTCTAATACTAAACGTTCATTTGCATTATCAAAGTAATCTATATTAAGATGTTTAAATGCAGATATTTTATGACGGATTGCATTGGCTTTATAAGACTTGGTATCTAAATTTAGATCTTTGATGATTTTACGTACCATTGCTTTGGCATCATCTTCATCAATAATATTAAACTTGGTGGTGTACCCCATATTTAAATGTTCAATATCACGGCGTAATACTTGTACTGCAAATGCATGGAAAGTATAAACCCATGTTTGCATTGCATAAGGTCCAGCCATCTGGGTAATACGTTCCTTCATTTCTTTGGCAGCTTTATTCGTAAAAGTGACTGCTAGGATACTATCAGGTGCAACACCTAAGTGCTCAATTAAATACGCAATACGCGTGGTTAGTGTTCTAGTTTTTCCAGTACCTGCACCAGCAACGACAAAAAGCGGACCACTTGCATGTGTGGCCGCTAATTTTTGTTTTGGATTAAGTTTATCTAACCATGTATTAATCATCATATTATTTATAACTTTTCTTTAATGCAACAATTTCATTGAATACATATTTATCAGTTTGTTCATAGTAACAATTAAAATAGCCATTTCTAATGAATTGGAATTTTTCTTCATGTGCTACATCTTTTAAACTGCCTTCGATAAATCCATTTTTAATAGTTAATGAGTCTTGATTAAAACGTGCTTCAAGTGGTAATGTATTATCATTTTTAAGTAGTTGTCCATAAAAATTAAATGTTGCAGGTATGGCAGTGTTTGCTTCTACAAAGTGAATTGTTCCATCTGGTTTTCTTTCGTTAAAACCTGAACCTGATAACGTTTCAACATCATATGTTGCAAGTACTTCTGTAATGTTACCATCTTTATCTTTTATAGCTTCGTTGGCTTTAATAAAATACGTATGGAATAATCGAACTTCGCCACCTAATGATAAACGCTTAAATTTCTTATCTGGTTTAACTTCAGCAAAGTCTGCTTGATCGATATATAGATGTTTAGAAAAAGCTATGTTTCTTGAACCTAATGTTTCATCTTCATTATGGTATGGTACATCAAAATATTCAATCTTATCATCAGGATAATTTGTTATGGTAACCTTTAAAGGTTCAATTACACCAAAGGCGCGTTTTGCACGTTTGTTTAAATCATCTCTTACAAAGGATTCTAACATATCAATTTCCACTTCACTATTAACCTTAGCTAATCCGGTTGCTAAAATGAATGAACGAATCGCTTCTTTCGTATAACCTTTTTTACGTAAACCGGATAGTGTAGGCATTCTTGGGTCATCCCATCCACTAACTAATTTAGAGTCTACTAATTGCTTTAAATATCTTTTAGACATCACAGTATTTTCAATACCTAAACGACCAAACTCAATTTGGCGTGGTACGTTTGGCATTTCAGTTTCTCTAACAACCCAGTCATATAGTGGTCTATGATCTTCAAACTCTAATGAACATAATGAATGTGTGATACCTTCTATGGCATCTTCAATCGGATGTGCATAGTCATACATCGGGTAAATCTTCCACTGATCATTTGTATTATGGTGTGTAGCAAAATTAATTCTATATAATACCGGATCACGCATATTCATATTGGTACTCTTCATATCTATTTTTGCACGTAAGACTTTAGAGCCTTCTGGAAACTCACCATTTTGCATGGCTTCAAATAGTTTTAGATTCTCTTCTGGTGTGCGGTTTCTATATGGTGATTCAATACCAGGGGTTACGACATCACCTCTAGTTTGGGAAATCTCTTCTGGTGTTTGATCATCAACATACGCTAGCCCTTTTTTAATTAAAAGTTTTGCACGTTCATACATTTGATCAAAGTATGAACTAGCAAAGTATATTGCTGCAGGATCATATCCTAACCATCTTACATCACGTTCAATAGATTGCACATAAATTACATCTTCTTTTGAAGGATTGGTATCGTCGTACCTTAAATTGGTTTTACCATTAAAAACTTTGGCGAGTTCAAAGTTTGTAATAATTGCTCTTGCATGTCCAATGTGTAAAAAACCATTAGGTTCTGGTGGAAAACGTGTAATGATTGTTTTATGCTTACCACTTTCTAAATCGTTTTCCATAATTGTTTTAATAAAATTTGATTGATTATCCATATCTTCACCTCTTTATAATGTAGCCATACGCTCGGTTGCTTCTGTTTTAAGTTTAACTTGTGCCTCTTTGTTTGTAGCCATTAAATCTGGGTATACCGGTTGTCCCACATTCAATAAAATTTGTTTTCTAAACCTGCCTTGTTTAAAATGTATTCGAACAGGAATAATTGGTACACCAGCGTCGACCGCTAGTTTAAATGCACCATTTTTAAACGATCTGACATGATTATCTGTCTTGATAAGTTCACCTTCTGGATAAACATGTACAAAACGTCCATGTTTTGTGTGGTTACCCAGTTGGTTAAAGAATAATCTAGTTTCTAATAATGTTTCTGGTACGGGTACAGCACCTAATAGATTAACAAAGAATCCTGCAACAGGTCGTTTAAAGTTATCCTGTAATGCTGTCATAATTGGTCGTTTCGGAAAACTTGCAACAGAATTCATCACACTATCTAGTGTATGCACATGATTTGAAATAATTACAGCACCACCTTTAACTTTTCTAAAATTCTTTCTATTCTTGTAGTGAACATTTAGAAAGATCTTTAAATAAAGTGTTAATAAAGGTAATGCAATAAAGTAATAAGCAAATGCAGAAACTGTCCGTTTGACTGGTCTATGATTAAACTGTCTTGCAAAAGCTTTACCTTTTAATGTTTTTGACAATTTCTTTGTTTTATGTTGACTGACTGTATGCACTAACATTTCTTCAAACAAATCAATTGAATAACTTAACCGATATTTGTTTGCAAATGCTTCATAAGAAATTTGCTGTTTTTTTAGTGCATCTTTATGTTCAAACCAATAATTTATCTTTTGAGTTAAGTCATTTACATGATTGGCTTTAAATAAGTTTCTATCATCAATCGCAAACTGTGGTGTTGCAGACTTTTTGGCATTTGCGATTAATGGTACAACACCTACTGCTATAGCTTCAATACATGCAATGGCTTCTATTTCAATATTTGCAGGATGTACATACAATGATGCAGTAGACAATTTAGTAATTAATTTATCTTGCTCTAAAAACCCAAATTCAACATTTAAGTTATGCTCTTTTGCATATTTTTTTAAACGTTTTTCTGTTGGTCCTTGACCAGCAAGCGTAATATGTATATGATCTTTATGCTTGGACTGATTCACTGCCTTTAATAGTAATATTTGGTTTTTTTCTTTAGCGTATCTACCAATATTTACAATATTAAAGTATTTTGAATCTGTACTTACCTTTTGATTGAAAAATACATCAGACACACCATTTGAAATAACACGAATGCTGGTTGGGTAGTTATGTTTCTTCAACTCTTTTGCAATAAAGTTAGACGGTGCATGTACATAATCTAGTTTTCCATAAAGTCTTCTAAACTTCATGTATATCAATTTATTAAGTAACCAAGCATGTGCTAATCCCATACCGTATGTAATATTTTCAGGTTGTATATGAAAACTTGCTGCAACAGGTATCTTGAGTTCTTTACACATTTTGTATGTCACTCTTGATGTTTTCCATGGTGTAACTAAGTGTACAACATCTGCATCTTTAATCGCTTCATAAATGACGCTTTTGTCTGGCTTAGAAAAAATAACATCTTGTTTTTTAGCAACATAAGAAACCAGTGGTATCTTATTTTCTTTTAGAACATAAAAGTTCTTATCTGGTTTACCACACGATAAAATACGTACTGTATGACCTTTGCTTTTTAGTGCTTCAATAAACCTTTTTGCTGTAATTACAGTACCATTTGTTTGATGTAAGTAATTGTCAATAACAAATACAATAATCATCTCATCACCTGCATAATTTACTATACCTATTATATCATATCAAGGTCCATAATTTGGTATATTCTAAGGTAAATATATGACAGTTTTAAGGTTTCTTTCAATCTAAAATATAAGGGACCCAATCTTTAGGGTCCCTTATATTCTAATTTGATTATGGTAATAATGAATCTATATCCATTTGCGTATCTAATACTGTATATAATGAACTATAAAATGCTGCTTGTTGTTCTGGTGTAAGTTCGTTTAAAGCATCTAATATAGCTTCTGTATCTTCAGGATCATTTTGATAAGCATTTTGTAAGTCTGCAAAATCGGGGTCTGTAAATACAGTTTGTAGTGCCAAATCAATCTCATCTTGTAATGATTGTAAAGCTAATGCTGTTGCACCTGTTGGGGTCACAACAAATCGAATATATTTACCCGTAATTGCAACACTATCAACTGTGGTGCCTGCACTTGCAAAATTACCCATAAAGTCTTCTAATACAATTTGATTGCCTTGTATCATATCACTATCGCCAACAAGCGATAAAATAGTTGCCACTTTATCATTGCTAACTGTTGTTTCATCACCAATGTCAATGACATCGACTGTAAAGATTAAATCTTGTTTATCAGCAGATATTGAAGGGGAGGTAACCAATGTAAAGTCTGTTTGGAATACGTTAGTAGGGTTTGATGTTTTATAAAGATTCATAATAATAGTAAAGTGCACTTTATTATCAATAAACCTTGCATAGATTGGTAATGTTTCTAAGGTATATTCATGTGTATCAAACTCAAATGTTTGCGTCATGTCCATACCATCACCAACATAATACTCTATTAATTGGTTAAATGTTTCCTCATGCATATCATAGTTTAGTGATGATCCACCACCAAGTGATGATAAGAGTAAAGATGTCAGTTGTGATTCAAACATATTATTTAATTCATTTTCATCCTGTATTTGGTTTGTTGTTTGATACTGAACCTTCGTTGAACGCATTTTACCTAATGCAATACCAATACCACCAGCATTTTCGCTAAAGCCTGAGACTAATAAAGATTCTTCATCAATAAATCCTAATAACGCATCAATCATTGCACGGTTATCATCGTCTTCACTTGAAATCATATGCTTTAAATCCTCTGAGTTTACCCAAATAGATTTAGTCTTAAGGTCATAGTTTCCAAAATTTGAAACAGCATTTTCAATTAACCCATTTAGACCATCATCACTAAAACGACCAACAATCCAATCTGCTGCATCATACATCCATAATATTGGTAGATTACCAAACTTAATTTCTTTAATACTTAACTTATATTGTGTTTGTGGTTCGTTGTTCACTTCAACTTGAACTATCTCTATGTCTAAATCTAAAAATAACGTTGTTTCATAATAAATACCAGCAAATCCAGCATCAACGCCTGCTTCTATGGTTAAACCCGTTTCATTAAATAAAATCGTAACACCTTTAAGGCCACCATTATTTGAACCAAAAGTCATGGCATACTTTCTTAAGTTAGCATCAATCGTTTCATCCGTTTTACCAAAATCTGGATTATCACTTGCATATACCGATTTTAATGCAGCGTTTGCTTCTGCACTTGTTAAGACAAAGTCAAAATTTTCAGCTTCATCATCTGCTAAAAATGTATCTAATTTATTACTAGCAACATCTGTAAATGACAAGTTATCATGCGCCTGGAAATCTTCAACTGGTGCAGCATACCCTTTATACATAACCGCTAGTAATATAAACGGTGTCAAAATGATTAGTAGTATCGTAATTTTAATGATTCTTTTAATCCACTTAAACATAAATATCCCCTCCTTAGGTGATTATATTATATGCTTATTTTATAATAAACCATAAATTATTGCATAAATTATACAAAATTGATTGCTGAACTACCCTTTAAATAATAATCTTTTAATGCACCATGTTTTTTAAACTGATAATATGCAGCAATACCAATCATAGCGGCTTGATCTGTACAGTACTGTATACTCGGTGTTAATATCTCTAAATCTGTGATGCGTGCTTTCATCTTAGTTCTTAAGCCTTTATTTGCAGCAACACCACCTGCTACAATTATTTGTTTAACACCTAAATGGTTTGCTGCATTTTTGGTCTTTTCTACTAATACTTCAGTAACGGATTCTTGAAACGATGCACAAACATCTTCAACTTTAAAAGTTTCATTTCTCTGTTTCATATTATGCACCAAATTTAAAACAGAACTTTTTAAACCTGAAAAAGAAAAGTTAAACGGTTCGTTTTTTAAAAATGGTTTAGGCAAATTGTAAATAGCCTCACCTTGATGTGCTAACCTATCTACAATCGGTCCACCTGGATAACCTAATCCAAGCATGCGTGCAACTTTATCATAAGCCTCACCAACAGCATCATCTAAAGTCGTACCAAGCAGTTCGATTTCTAAATGATCCTTAACTAATAAGAGTTCTGTATGACCGCCACTAACTAGTAATGTTAGCAGTGGAAATTGCATATTTCCTTCAATCTGGGCTGCATAAATATGACCCAACAAGTGATTAACGCCCATCAAAGGAATATTATTTGCATATGCGAAAGTTGTTGCTGCATTAATACCTACAAGTAAAGAACCGATTAGTCCTGGACCTTGTGTCACTGCCACCAAATCAATATCACTTACTTTAATAAAAGCATCTTTAATCGCCTTATCAAACATATATAACATAGACTCTATATGGGCACGTGATGCGATTTCAGGCACCACCCCGCCATATGGTTGATGTATATTTATTTGCGATAAAACTGCATTTGATAATACGCTTTTTCCATCTTTTGTAATTGCAACACTTGTTTCATCACAAGATGTTTCAACAGATAAAATAATCATTTACTTGACCTCCATATACATCAAATACCCATCTATTTTTTTATAGTAATTAGGTATTATGGTAATAATCTCTGCACCATATCTTTGATAAAATGCAATTGCTTTTTCATTTGTGGTTCGCACCTCTAATATAACAGATTTGACACCACTAACTTTCATATCTAATAATACATGCTCAAATAATGCTTTACCAATGCCTTGCCCTTGATAGGGTATATCCACTAAAAAGTTTAATATATCTGCATTATTATCAATTTGTCTATAACTGATATAAGCGACTATTTTATCATTTACTATATAGACATACATACGTGAAAATTCGTTTTCAAGTAGCTCTTGTTTTAAAAATGAATAACCTAATGTTTGTCCAAATATTTTTGATTCTAATTTTACGATTGCTTTTAAATCGTAAACGTCAGCGTTTCTTATCAAGGTTCTTTTCCGCCTCAGTTTTTCTTAAATAGTTTGGTATTAACGTATAAATGTCATCTACAATAACACTGTGTTCGATAATTACTTTACCATCTACTTTAATTGTGTCCTTATTTAGTACAACTAACCGACCTTTATCATCATTGGTTAACACATCTAAATGACGCACGGCTTCTTCATCAAGAATCAATCCGTTTAAGATGGTTGCACTAAACCCTTGGTTATTTCTAGCATCATGCCATGCAAGTACCTGTTTATCATAACCAGAAGTTAAAAAGATTAAACTACTGATTTTATATAGTTTTACGCCTGTAGAATAACTTAACATTTTAGCTGTCATTACACCAACTCTAAGTCCTGTATAAGATCCTGGACCAACACCAACAATAATGCCATCTAAATTTTGAGGCTTTAAGTGATGATCACTTAAAAGTGCTTCAATCATTGGAATAATATGTGCTTGGTGATCTTGTTTACCATATCTTATTTGCTCACCTAATTTGATATGATTAACATATAGCATAATAATTAGAGCGTTTGTCGATGTGTCTATTAATATGTATTTCATATTTTTTCAATCCAATCTTTGGTGTTATTGCTGGTAGAAATTGTGATTTCTCTTTCATTTTCATGAATCCACTTTAATTCAACCAGTACATACACATTTGGAATTAATGCTTCCACCTGATTTGGCCATTCAATAACAGAGATAGCATCTTTATCTAATATATAATCTTCCAAGTCAAAATCTAGACCAATACCATCTAAACGGTATAGATCTAAATGATGAAGCGTTTTATTACCTTCATGGCTTTTTAAAATAGTAAATGTCGGTGAATTAATTACACTTTCAATACCCAATGCTTTACCAATGCCTTTGGTAAAAGTTGTTTTACCACTTGATAGATCACCTTGAAGTAAAATCACGTGATAGTCACTTGGTAAAGCATTTATTAATCTTTGACCTAATTCTATGGTTTCGTTAGCCGATGTTGTTTTAAATAGTTTCATTTTTTTCCTAATAATCTAAACATGTTCTTCTTATATGCTTCAACACCTGGTTGATCAAATGGATTCACATCCAATAAATATGCACTCATTGCGCATGCAATCTCAAAGAAGTATACTAAGTACCCAAAGTGATACGCATCCATCTTATCTAATGTAATAACTATATTCGGTACCCCGCCATCAAGATGTGCTTCTTTTGTTCCTAAGAAAGCTTGTTGATTGACATAAGATATCTCTTTACCCGCAATATAATTTAGTTTATCTAAATCATCTGTATCAGAAGGTATTTGTAGTTTATCTGTTTTCTTAACATTTAATACTGTTTCAAAAATAATACGTTTACCATCCTGAACTTGTTGACCAAGTGAGTGTAGATCGGTTGTAAATGATGCAGAATGCACAAGTAATCCTTTACCATTTTTACCTTCTGATTCACCAAATAATTGTTTCCACCATTCAGCAAAAAATGCTAACCTTGGTTCATAGTTAATTAAATACTCAACATCTTTACCTGACTTCTGTAACAAGAATCTTGTTACAGCGTAAAGATACGCCTTATTTTTCTTAAGATCTGGATTCACAGCATCATTATATGCATCCTGTGCACCTTGAATCATCTTTTTGACATCTAAACCCACAAAGACAAACGGTAATAACCCTACAGCAGACAACACTGAAAAACGACCACCAATTGCATCTTCAATAACAAATCTTTCATAACCTTCGTTGACTGCTAATTGGTAAAGAGAGCCTCTTGTTTTATCTGTTGTTGCAAAGATTCTTTTTCTTGCTTCTTCAAGACCATATTTATTTTCTATGTGTGCTTTCAAAAGTCTAAAGGCAACCGCTGGTTCAGTGGTTGTACCCGATTTTGAAATCACATTAATGACATAATTTTTCTTGTTTAAATATTTTAATAATTGTTTTAAATAGTTTGCTGATAAATGGTGTCCTGCAAATATTAATTCTGGTTTCTGTTTTTTAAAGGGTTGTTTTAAAAACTCATAGCCTGCCTTAGCACCCAAATAAGAACCACCAATACCAATGACAACAATCACATCAATCTTAGAAAATTGTTCTTTCAATTTATAAATTCTATCTAATTCTTCTGAATCATATGTAAACGGTAAATCTAACCAACCTAAAAAGTCACTACCTTTACCTGTTTTATTATGAATCATCTCATGAATCTGATTTACTTTTTCTTGTAAACCATATACATTTGTGCTCAAAAATTGTTTTGTATCTTTAATATCAACTTTAATCATTATCCAGTTCCTCTTTCTTAGCCTTAACCCAATCTTCTAATTTATCTTTTAGTGATCTAAACCCTATTTTAATATCAACTTTCTGCATCACTTTAGAACTCACTAAAAGTGCACGCTTATAAGACAGTTGTAATTTTTGGTTTACTTCATCACACTCTAAAACAACCGCAAATATTTCATCACCCATATTAAATAATTTTGTAATATCTGTAACAAACCTGTCTGATACCTCAGATATATGTATTAATCCTTGATAATTACCATATTCCACAAAGACACCATAGGGTTGAATTCCAGTTACTTTACATAAAATACGTTCGTTTTTTTGCATGGCTAGACCCCTAATATTTTCATATTATTATATCATTAATCTATATATCTATAAAGTATAGACCCTATGAAAACGAATATTTTTAATAATTATGTAATATTTGACGTATAAAATGAAAACAGAATAACTTGATCAACTTATTCTGTATGTGTATTCAAAGTATTTTTAGTGTATCTTCACTCAATTTAATGTTTCTTCTGAGTTATTCAATATTTTTATGTTTTAACCAAGTATATATGATGATTGCTAGTGGAACAATCATACTTGAAATAAACCCTACAATAACATAAGTGATTTCAATTGGATTACCACCAATTGGTAACCTTAGAAAATCAAATAACATATAAAATCCTAAAAGTATCGTCGGTATCACCAATACTGTGATAATCAAATTTTCTTTTTTATTATAGAAACCACCTTTATAATACTTCATTGCAAACAAGTATATACCTACATACAATAAAATAACAATTATAAAATCAATCATTGCAAATAAAGAAAAATTAGTTAATAACATTGGCACAATTTGAACCGCTGAAAATAGCATATTTACAATCATCCAAACAGCTGCAAGTAGTAACATCCTTTTTGAGTTATGATTATACTCTAGATACAGTGCGCCTAAAAATAAAATTGTGGATAGACTACTTGATATAACAATTAAACTTCCAACAATTGCTGCTGTAAATAATACATAAGATAATTCTATAACGAATAATGTAAACATAATCCATTGTCGTTTCGTTAGTGTCATATAACTGCCTCCTCATAATATCCAATATAAATGCCAAATGCTTCTTTTCCAAATAACGTCATCAATTCTTGAGATACTCGCCCATAAAGACGTATATCCAAATCCTTGTTCTTTGTATACAACTCATGTTGTAATAATTTAGCTTTTGATGTGTCTAAACTACTATATACAAATACACTGACATGTTCATTAAACCCTTTATGTCCCATAACCTTAAGATATAAATCATTTAAAACTTTCTTTGAATTATAGATAACCTTATCTATGTGATAGTTTGTATCAGAACTTAAGATATATCCCTTAACAAGGGGTTTAAGTAATTTATTAATGCGTGTGCTATTTTGCATAAAAGTGTTGTTTTTGGTGACCACAAGGGTTGCGCCTTTATCAATTTGAATTGTTAATAATGCCTTCATTTTTTGATAGCTATAATTGAAATTATTCCACAACTTCATGCACATTAAAACATATAATATGCCTGGCCCAAATGATTTAGAGTCTATGATATCAATTGAAACATCACTTAATATATCTTTAGCTAGTTGTGCATTTTCATAGAATGGTGTTAATTTTTGGCTTGATGTTAGAATAAGTATCTCTTTACAATCTTGATTGGTTGCTTGCTTAATGATTTCAATATAAGCTTTAGGACTTACTTTGATACTTTGATCTGTATTAAATGATGTATCATTAGCATCCTTAATAAAGAATAAAGATACGTTAGACGCATCTTTAAATATATGTGTTGCTTGAAATTTATCTATAGTTGTATCTAAAATTATGCCTATTTTTCTCATAACTATTTAAATATAAAAAATCCTATAACACCAACAAATGCACCTAATAAGATACCTGCTAAAACTTCTTTAGGTTTATGACCTAATTTTTCTTTTAACTTCTTTTCTTCAATATCAATATTTTCAATTAAATTCAATCTGTATTTGATTACATTTAATTCCATTGCGTGTTTACTAGCTTCTAGGCGAATACCCATGGAATCATGGATAACCACCAATGCAATAACAAATGAAATGGTAAATCCAATACTTAGAGTATTATTATAATGATAATCAAACATACCAATAGACACAAATAAAGAAGTTACTAGTGCACTATGACTAGACGGCATACCACCGGTTGATATTAATATACTTTCATTCAGCTTTTTGTTAATAAAGCCATCGATAAAAAACTTACTCACCTGAGCAATAAACATGGCTGCTAAAGATGTAATTAAGACTGCTTCAGGTACTGTAAACATATTATACGGTCACCACTGCAATAATACCAGGTACGTTTTCTAGCATCATTGTTTCTATACCTTGTTTTAAGGTAATATCAATTGCGGCACAGCCATCGCATGCGCCACCCATTTTAACGTAGACGATACCATCTTCGATATTAACAAGTTCTATATCGCCACCGTCTCTTTGAATATAAGGTCGGACTCTTTTAATAATTTGACCAACTTGTTCAGTCATTACTTCTAAACTCATTCTACAACGCTCCTTTTTTATTCATATTTCATATTATACTTTAGTTTCTTTAATTTTTACTCTTTTTAGTACATAAAAAGGACAATTATGGTTACAAGATTCATTTATATAATCCGGAATCTTCTTATAACCGTTTGTACCTTTTGGATCTTGACTAAATCCTTTTAGTCTTAAAATATCGCTAGCCATATCACCAACTATATACGTATATCTATCAAAAGCTACATCTACATAGCGTTCTTGAAATTTAATTATATCAAAGGCATCACGATGGTTTTTAAGTATTTCAAAGGTGCCAACTTCAGTTTCTATCATCATTTTTATATCATCCTAACCCATAAAGTATGTATCTAAAGCTATATCATAAACTTGCGGTTCAAAAGATACTTCTTCGTGCGCATAGATTATACCAATTTTATACGGATTTTGATAGACTTTGAAAAATTTATCATAATATCCCTTACCATAACCTAAACGGTAATTATCTTTTGTCATACCAAGTGCAGGTACAATCACCACTTCAAGCTTAGATGTTATATCAAACCCATAGCTCGGCTCTAACACTCCAAAACTTGATTTTTTCATATCAATATGACTATCTACTTGTAAAAATTGAATCTTTTCATTAACGATTTTAGGGTATGCAAATATCTTATTTGGATATTTATCAATTAAACTTGTTATATCCATTTCATTCTTAGTTGGGTAGAATATACCTATAAAATCCGCCTTCAAAAAGTGTTCTTCTTCACTCAACTGATTGATAATGTTTGTTTGAGCTTTAATCTTATCGCTTTGACTTATCCCTAAACGTTTTTCTATAATTTGTTGTCTTAGTACTTTTTTCATATCACTTACTTGATGTCATTAAAATAACATCCTTGCCCCCTATACTGTGGTAACTGTGCAGTCTTTAATGCGAGTGCTGCATTTTGGAATAGGTCTTGTGCATTGACTGCATCTTCATACATCTGTGCAACCCCTACAAAAACTTCTAACTCTGCAGTGATTGAACCATATTCAATCGTCATATTTAAGTGATTCTCATCTGATTTAATACCTTTATATAAAGATGCCATTTTTCTTTGGTCTGTAATTGTTAATACAAATTCTAAACCAGATAATCTGTAAAGGTCTGAACTTTCAGTAACAAAGCTTTGTTTTAATCTTGCTATATATTGTCCCATAAGCATATTACCAACTTCACGACCATACATTTCATTGATCTTAGGGATATTTTTTAAGTTAATGATTGCTAGTTGAAATGGTCTTGTAGTCTTAATTAAAGCTTTTAAATCAGGTAGGATATAGTTTTCATCTTTAATTGTATCTAAAACCTCAATACCAGTTTTTCTAAAGTGCCTTGAGTGCATTGGCGTCATAATACCCATAATGACAGCATTTTGTTTATCTTCAAATAAACGTTTACCTTTTTCCTTAATCCAAATGGGTTGCCCATCAACTAATAATCTATAACTAACTGAGTAACTCGCTTTATTCGGCGTTAAATCATTGGTTACTTGTAAGTACTTTTTAATATCATCTGGATCAATTAATGCTCTATAATCTTCCACTTTCAGTGTGTTAGATGGTAGTTTTAATTGTTCTCTAACCGTATCGTTCATCCATATTGTTTTTTCATCTAAATCGATATAAAAGAGTCCGTCTTCAGATAACTCAAGGGTTGCGATAAACTTGTGTCTGATACTTTCTAATTCATGATCTGTTTTTTTGAGTTCACGTTCAACTTCCATTAACGCCTCATCTGTCTTTTTCTCACCAACACACATACGACCACGGTATTTACCTAAAGCAAATAGTGGTTGCATATTTAGGTGTAAAATCACAGTTTCGCCGTTAAAGTTTAAAAAATGTAATTCCTGATCTTCACTTTCATTTGCTTTAACAATCTTTTTATAGTCGTAGAAATATTTTTCTAGTGTTCGATTGTTAATATCTTCACCATTTAGTTTCGTAAATCTTATTTTAGAACCAAATACTTGGAATAACTTCTTACCCACAACATCTGCTTTATCTAAATTTAGTTCTCTTAAAAGTGAGATAGATATGTCTTTAATGCGTTCTTTATGATCAACGACATAATAAACATTCCATTTGGTGTTTTTAACACCTTTAATAAACAGTTGATACTGACTAGCATTCATGATTGCATTTCTAAATGTATTATATAGTGATATCAAAAAGATAAAATAAGTAAAATACATATAGATTACATAGCCCAGTAACCAATCTTCATTGACTAAAATATGTGATTCATATATAAAGATTAAAACCACATATACTGCAATATTTACAAAAGAAAAAGTTAACCTATTTTTTAAGACATCTTCTTTTAAAATAGATTCAGTGACGACAAATATAACAATAAATACACCGATAATTAAACCAAATATCGGATGTTGTGCATAATTTAACATAATTTATACACCTACAATACTGGTTGGATATATATAAGGAACACTGCAATGAGCGCAACAAAGAAAGCTACCACATATATCAACCACTCATGACGGTCAAAGAATTTAACCACCATTTCTGCAAACCCTCTAGAGCCGATGTATCTAATGGGTTCAATTAAAAATTTTAATATTGTTTTCATTAGACTAGCCCCCTACTTCATAAATAATGATAAATACTCATTTAAAGTATTTTCATCTTTCATCTTTGTCATGACACCGTTAATCGCTAGTGAAATAGACCCTGTTTCTTCGGATACAACAACTGTCAAGGAATCTGTAATTTCTGAAATACCTAATGCCGCTCGGTGTCTTGAACCGGTTGTCTTCTCGAAGTTCTCATTACTTGATAAAATAAAGTATGCACCTGCACAAACTATTTTATCGCCCCGTATAATCACTGCACCATCATGCAGTGGTGTATTTGGGGTAAAAATATTTACTAAAATTTCATTTGAAACCTCAGAGTTTAAAGTGATTGCACGCTGTGCATATTGATCAAGGTTGTTATGCTTTTCAATCGTAATTAACCCACCAATACTTTCCTTAGATAATGCAACTGCCGCTTTGATAATCTCAGTTTTAGTGCGATCACTACCCATAATGATTGTCCCTTGTCTTGTTGTTTCTTTCCAAAGAGATTCCAGCGTTAATCTAAAGTCTGGTGCACCAATAACAATAATAAAGATTAGGAGTAACATGGGTAGCTGTTCGTATGCAACACCGGCCATCTTTAAATCAAAGTAATTAGCAATACCAAAGAGTATCCATATAATCATATAAAATAAAAACATAGAAAAAACACGTTTGTTATGTAAGACAAATTTGAGTATAAAAACTACTAATACATAAATTAAATAAAAATCTATCAGCGTAGACCAACTTAATTGAGATGCCCATTGTGGCATAAAATCACCTTCTTTATCATTGTCAAGTTCACTTATGATTATATCATAATATAGATTCATTTTATTGATTCTTTATGCTTATAGTACTGTTTTACCTTATCCAAATCATACGATGTTCATTACAAATACCCATAATTTAAGAATGTTATATCTGTTTATTTATAACCGTGTTATAATTTAACAGTATCAAAAAGATACTTAACTACGATAATAAACTAAGAAAGTGTGATATCAATGCAAACTTGTTCTGTTGAACGTGCAGTTAATCTATTTGGAGATAAATGGAAGTTTTTAATATTAAGAGATTTAATGAACGGGAAAATGCGGTTTTCAGAGCTTAAGCGCTCTATTGGTAAAATCTCGCAAAAAGTACTCACTCAAAACTTAAGATCTCTAGAAGCAAGCGGATTACTCACAAGAACTATATATCCTGTCATACCACCAAAAGTGGAATATGAACTAACTGATTTGGGTTATAGCTTAAGACCTGTCATAGACGCATTAAGAAAATGGGGAGAACAACATGCAAACGCTTGATAGAGCAATATTAGTCGCATTAAATTACAGATCAGATGTCGAATTTACCAAACAATCAGTTGATGAATTAGAAGAACTTGCTAAAGCAGTCGACATAAAAACAATTGATAAAGTTATTCAATCTTCTGACACCATTGATCCAAAATATTTTATTGGTAGTGGTAAAGTATTAGAAATTAAACAAATGATAGATATTTTAAATATTGATATGGTCATATTTGATGATACATTATCACCTGCACAAATTAGAAACCTAGAAGAAATGCTTGAGGTTCAAATATTTGACCGTTCATTTTTGATTTTACAAATATTTGCCTTAAGGGCACAGACAAAACAAGCAATACTTGAAGTATCGCTTGCTCAAAAACTATATATGTTACCAAGGTTAGTTGGTATGGGTAAGTCACTATCTCGTCAAGGTGGTGGTTCTTTTAACGCTAAAGGACCTGGTGAAACAAAACTTGAAACAGATAGACGACGCTTAAGTATGGAAATAACCAAACTTAAACAGTCACTAGAAAGTATTAAAAAAGAACGTCATATTTCTCGTCAAAGACGTATTAAGAATAATATACCAGTGGTTGCACTTGTTGGTTATACCAATGCAGGTAAGTCTTCATTGATGAATCATTTATCGAATCAATACGGCACAAACAAAAATGAAGTCTTTGAAAAGGATATGCTTTTTGCAACACTTGATACAAAATCAAAACGCATACAAAAAGATAATCAACCACCTTTCATATTAATTGATACAGTAGGGTTTATATCTAAACTACCACCTGAGCTCGTTAAATCTTTTGAATCGACCCTATCAGACATCACTTCAGCTGATTTGATTCTTCACATTGTAGATGGTAAAAACTATTCACCACTTCAAATTAACTTTACAAAACAAGTACTTAAAGATTTGGGTATAGATGATACACCCAGATTACTGGTTGTAACTAAAAAAGACTTAATAAATCAAATACCAGACATCATGGAAGATTACTTTTTAATATCTAATAAAACTGGTGAAGGTGTTGCAGAACTTTATCAAGCAATTAGTGCACATATCTATAAAGACTCTAGAATCTTTAAACTATTATTACCCTTTGATAAAGGTTCAATTTATGAGAAGTTAAAAAGCGATACGACCATTTTAGATACAAATTATACAGAAGATGGGATGTATGTTAAAGTTGTATTAACACCCTATTTATATAATTTATATAAGGCATATATCATAAAATAATTACAAGTTTAGTAACTTACATAAAATTTACATATATATTCGTTGCAAAAACTATTTTTGCATGATATACTTTGCTCATGTTTGATAGTTTTGTCGTATAATTGGCTAAATATGGTAGCCAGAGTTTCTACCGCAATACCGTAAATATTGCGACTACGATGAGCAACTTTTCTTTTTTAAGTTGTCATGTAGATAGAAACCCTTTGTGCCTTCAGCAAGTTCAAATGGTTTTTTTGTTTTTTGACATCCTTTCAAACAAAAAGAAAAAGGAGAAAATAAATGAATCAAATCAAAAAGTTCTTTAAATTTGAAGAACGTGGTGCGACATTCCGTGCCGAAATTTTAGGTGGTATCGTTACATTCTTAGCGATGAGCTACATTTTAGTTGTAAACCCAGGTATTGCCTCAGGATTATGGTCCGGGCAAGCTGGTATTCCATATGGTGGCGTCTTCTTCGCAACCGTCATCGGAGCCTTTATTGCTACCATGGTAATGGCTTTATTAGCCAATTTACCAATAGGTTTAGCACCGGGTATGGGTGTGAATGCTTTCTTTGTAGGTGTGATTATTGGTCAATATGGCTACACATGGCAAGAGGCACTCGCATTAAGTTTTATTGGTGGTATTTTATTTCTAATTATTTCTTTAACACCAATTAGGAGAACGCTTATTCAAGCAATCCCACAAGATCTTAAAGCAGCGATCGGTGTGGGTATCGGATTCTTTATTGCTTTTGTAGGTTTACGTCTATCTGGCGTTTTTGTTTGGAATGGACAACTAGAGCTTGGTGATTTGACTAGTCCTTCTGTTTTGCTTGGTTTATTTAGTGTATTACTTATTTTCATCATACATTCAATGAAAAATGGTGTTGCTAAGTTTTCATTTATCATTTCAATTGTTGTTACAGCACTTATTGGTTTACTTCTAGGTGAACTCGGTGTTGCAAACATGCCATCCTTTGGATCATTTA
>JBAYTJ010000005.1:0-18542 GCA_041675665.1 Acholeplasma sp.
AAAACGAAAAACAACGAGATAACTTATCAAAAACAATACGTAATCAAAAAAGTTTACGTACGTTTTTGATTGTTTTAATTGTTGGTTTAGTTTTAATGGGCATATATAGTATTTATCAGTTAACGTTATTAATCGATGATATCTTAAGTTGGGTATTGATTCCATTATCAATTGGTCTACTCATTTTATTTATTTACTTGATAACTAAAAAGATTAACCCTAAGCTCGCCATATTAAAAGCTGATAAAGCGGTCATTATTGAAAAGATTGATGCTTTATATAAAGAAGCATGGACTCAAATGAAACCTTTAAATGATTTGTTTTATGAAGGTATGAGTCAAGAACTATTTCAAAAAACTGTACCTTTAATTAAAATGGATCAAATGTTTGATTCCAAACGACTAGACTATTTAGTCAGTAAGTTTGGATTAGATGAATTAGATGATTTAAAACGTTCAACACTTTATGTACAAAGTGGTGAACTCAAAGGTAACCCATTTTATATCGCAGAGGATCTAGTTCACAAAATGGGGACTAAAACCTACACTGGTTCGATTACAATTCACTGGACATCAACCTCTAGAGTCAATGGACGCACAGTAACCAATCACCATTCTCAAGTTTTAACTGCTTCTGTTAATCGTCCCTACCCAATGTATACCGAACAGTCATACTTAGTATATGGTAATGATGCAGCACCTGACTTAGTCTTTTCAAGAGTTGATTCAGATGCTGAACATATGAATGAAAAACAAATTGATCGTCATGTGAATAAAAATATCAAAAAGTTAGAGAAAAAATCTAGAAAGAGCGTTAATGAAGGCTCAAACTATACAGTCTTTGGTAATTCTGAGTTTGAAGTTTTGTTTGGTGCAACCAATAGAAATCATGAAGTACAATTTAGATTATTGTTTACACCACTTGCTCAAACTGAACTGTTAAAACTCATGAAAGAAAAAGAAATTGGGTTTGGTGATGATTTTGACTTCATCAAACATAAGAAAATTAATATTATCTTACCAGAGCATCTAGCGACAATAAAACTAGATATGCCACCTAGTTATTTTACAAGTTATGATATTGAGGATATTAAGCAGAAATTTACAGAGTATCAAAATGCATACTTCAAACATGTATACTTTGCTTTTGCACCAGTTTTAGCAATTCCACTTTATCAACAAACTGTTACTCAAGAATATATCTACAAAGATTTATACGATAGTTATGTCTCCTTCTTCGAGCATGAACATGTCGTCAATAGTATGGATGTTAGTCGTTTCAAACATGAAGATTCTGCAACCAAAAATATCTTAAAAACCAGTGTATTAAAAAGTACAGATAATAAAGATATTATTAAGGTTACGGCTTATGGGTATAAGTCAGTTGCGCGTGTTGAGTATGTATCCCGAATGGGACGTGATGGTCGTATGCATGTGATTCCAGTTTCCTGGAATGAATATATTCCAGTCAATCGATCAACCAATGTAGAGATAAATATTACACCAGAGGAAAAACCACTAACACCAAAAGAACGTGTTGAACAAGTCTTTGAGCGACTCAAAAACAAAGAATTAGATGCAAAAGATGTTATTTTAATTAAAAATTTTGCAGCCCGTGTATTAAACCCAGAAAAAAGTGATAAAATAAAGACAAATGAAAGGAAATAAGTCAATGGGAAATGAATTAAACGAATTAAACGGTCCGGTAAATCCAGACGGTCGAGACATTAATGTCATCGAAAAACAGTTACAAGTTAAAGTGGGTGTAGGTTCATTAATATTTGAAATTGCACTATGGGTATTAGGTATTATTCCAGGTTTAATTTTCTTGTTTATGAAAATTAATGCGAAGAAATACTTTAATCAACTACAACAACGTATTCAACGAGATGCATCCCAAATTGATAACTACCTCGAGCAACGTGTACAAGTTCTACAAAACGTTGTAGGTATTGTTAAGCAATCTGTTGATCTTGATAAAGATGTCATGAAATCTGTTGCTGCACTACGTAGCGGTATTCATCCAAATGAAGAAAACAGAAATGAAATTCAAGGTACAGTAGATACTGCAATGCGCTCAATTAATGTTGCATTTGAAGCTTATCCTGATTTAAAAGCACATCGTGCACTTGCTGATGCGATGCAACAAAACTCTTACCTACAAAAAGAAATTACAGCAGCTAGAGAGTTATATAATGATACAGTCTTAAGATGGAACTCTGATGTCTTTGCTTGGCCAACAAAAATGATTGTTGCTGCACGTTCAAACTACACAACACGTATTCCATTTTCTGCATCCCAAGAAACAAAAGCACAAGCGCGCTCTACATTCTTCTAAACATAATTATAAATAAAAAGCCACATATCAAAATGTGGTTTTTTTGTTGACTATATTATTTTTTATATGGATTAATGTGCACCATACAATGGATGACATCAAACTTATCTTCTATATGATCATGTACATTTTCAGAAATCTCATGTGCAGCTTCAAATGATAGTGATTTATCAACAGATATCTCAACATCCACATAAAACTGTGACATATGTTTTCTAACCTTTATGTCATCTAACTTTAAAACACCTTTACAACTCAATATTTGTTGTTTTATAGCTTTTATAACATCAAGATCTGGTGCCTCATCGACTAAATAAGATATCGCATCTAAAATCATTTTAATACCCGCATAGAAAATAAATAGAGCGATTAGTATGGATGCTACTGATTCAAAATAGACCATACCAAATAATGCCAATATAATACTTATAACACTGATTAAAGTTGAAAAGATATCAAATAAGTGGTTTTTACTATCTGCATAAAGAGCTACTGAATGATAAGTTTTAGCTGTTTTATAGTTTATCATATACAACCCAATCTTAATGATTAATGCAATGATAGCAACCAATAATGTAAACAACATTGGCTGATTTGTTAAGGATGGGTTATTCATACTATCCATTAAATTTTTGATACTATTATACCCTAATACAGTTGCCACCATCATTATAAATAAACTCAAAAATAAATATAAAATACCCTCATACTTCTCATGACCATAAGGATGATTTGAATCTGCTTTTTTTGAGGATACCTTAATCACCACTAATAACATCAAACTAATAAAGATATCAACAAAGGAATTAACGCCATCACTAAACAAACTTTCTGATCGGCCAACTAATCCAAATATTAACTTAATTAATGTTAAGACGATATTACCAATTAAACTAATTAGAACGACACGTCTTAGAATGTTTTTTCTCATAATTACCTTTTTAAAAATACTGTGAGCATGATTGCTCACAGTATACTTATTGACTTAATATCTTTAATTTTAACACATGTATCTACGTTTGTTACTTATAAAATCTTAAGGCTATCCTTATAATTTTCAACATCATCAAACATATCTTCTAATACTTCTTTAACTGAATGAATTGATTTTATGAGACCAGCAATTTGACCAGCCATAAAAGATCCATTTTCTAAGTCACCCTCAACGACTGCTTTTTTAAGTGATCCTAACGTTAAATGTTCTAGTGCTTCAAAAGTTGCACCTGATTTGATTAAATCAACATATTTTACAGCCATTTGGTTTTTAATCACACGTACCGGTGCTTTTTCCAAACCTGTTACAATAGTTGACGTATCGCTTGCATCTATAATGAGTTGCTTGAAATTATCATGCACTGGACATTCAGTCGTTGCAAGTAATACAGTGCCTATTTGAACTCCTTTTGCACCAAGTGCAAAAGCAGCTAATACACCACGCTTATCTGCAATACCACCCGCAGCAATCACAGGTATAGATACAGCATCTACAATTTGTGGAATCATAGCCATAGTTGTAAGTTTTCCAATGTGTCCACCCGCTTCCATACCTTCTGCAACAACAGCATCAGCACCAGCACTTTCAACACGCATGGCAAGTTTCACAGATGGAATGACTGGTATAACAATCATTCCAGCAGCTTTCCATTTAGCCATATAAGGTACGGGATTTCCTGCGCCAGTTGTGACAACTAATACAGATTCTTCAATGAGAACTTCAGCGATTCTTTCTGCATGTGGACTCATTAACATGATGTTTACACCAAAGGGTTTATCCGTTAGTGTTTTACAACGTCTAATCTCTTGTCTAACCCAGTTTGCATCATTGCCACCAGCACCAATTAAGCCTAGACCCCCAGCATTAGAAACAGCAGCTGCTAGGTCAGCATTTGCAATATTGGCCATACCGCCTTGTATCACTGGATATTTAGTTCCTAATAATTCATTGATGTTCTTCATCATTTGTATCCTTTTTTGGTGGTATAACAACAGCCTCACCGATAACTACTTCTTGGTTATGTTGATTTGTAGCAACTGTTTTTAAGGTTGCTCTATTTTTCTTTAAATCTAGATTAATCACTTCAACCTTAATTGAGACAGTATCGCCAATAAAGACCGGTTTAACAAACCTTGAATCTTGTTTTAAATATATAGTTCCAAGTCCTGGTAATATAGTGCCTAAAACTGTTGAAAATAATCCAGAGACTAATCCGCCATGTGCGATACGTTGTTGAAAAATTGAACAACTCGCATATAGATCGTCTAAATGCACAGGATTCATATCACCTGTGACACCAGCAAATATATGTACATCTGCATCTGAAATCGTTTTGGTTAATAATGCAAATTGTCCGACATACATTTGATCAATTGATTGTCCATGCATATTGATGCCTTCTTTCTACTTATTTAGTTTTTATCATTGAATGGTTTTTACACTTTAATGATAATCCTAATAAATAGGATTGTCAAGCAATGTTATATCAATTTATGAATAATTGTTCATGTAAGCGAATTCATCACAATATATGGGTTTTACTACAGTAAAAAAGTGCCAATTAATTAGCACTTCTTTGTTATAAGATATTAGTATTAACCTAACGCAACATCTAAGATCATCATAATGATGAACCCTAGCATAAATCCAAATACTGCAAAATGTGTACCTGAATTTGCATTTTCCTGAGCTTCTGGAATTAGCTCTTCGACAACTACATAGATCATCGCACCCGCAGCAAACGCTAAGGCATATGGTAATATGACACTCATTGATGTCACAAGGATGGCACCCAATACAGCAAATACTGGTTCAACAAGTGCAGATGCCTGTCCCCACATGAATGCTTTTGTCTTACCCATCTTTTCTTGGGATAGTGGTATGGAAACTGCAGCACCTTCTGGAAAGTTTTGAATACCAATACCAAGTGCTAATACCATCGCTGCAACTGTTGCTGCTTCCACAGATCCAGTTGTTGCACCAATCGCACCAAATGCAACACCGATTGCTAACCCCTCAGGAATATTATGTAATGTAATCGAAAAGACCAATAAAATAGATCTTTTCATTTTGGTGGTTATACCTTCAACAACTTTCTCTCTACCAAAGTGCATATGAGGAATAATTTTATCTGCAACAAATAAGAATATTCCACCTAATGCAAAACCTATTGCTGCAACCAGCCAAGCAATTTTGCCTTGAGCTTCTGCTACTTCGATACCTGGTGCCAATAGTGACCAAAAACTTGCTGCAACCATAACACCTGCAGCTACACCATACATCATACCTAATACATTCTTACTAATTTTTTTAAATAAGAATACGAGTGCCGCTCCAAGTGCTGTAACAAACCATGTAAAGACACCACCAAGTAAGGCTTGAACCCATAAATCTAAACTCATAAACCAATTAAACATTATTACTTCACCTCTATTATGATTATTACTTACTCTATAATACCATACTTTTTCCAAAATGTTAAGCATATACATAAAATTTATTTAATCATTTAGTTAATAACATAAAAAAAGAAAACTTTTAATTAAGTTTTCTAGTTTGTTTTATGTATTAAACTAATATACCATATATTTTATCCGTAATAATTGCTGTTAAATCTAATCTTCTATTTTCGTATTCAATCGTCATTAACTTGGTGAACTTATCATTTTTAATAATTTCAACTTCAACACCTAAGTTTAATTTATGACGATCTAAAAACTCTAGTAGTTTTTTTTGATCAACAACACGCTTAATTAAAAATTTATGATTTATTTGTGCGCTAGATAACGAAATTTGCTCATCATAACCTATAGGTTTTTCAACACCTGGAATAGGGTTACCATGTGCACAAACCAAAGGATTACCTAAAGCCTTATAAATTTGTGCCATCAAATCTTCTGATGAGGCATGTTCTAGGCGTTCTGCTTCTTCATGCACCTTAGACCAAGGATAATTTAATTTTTCAACTAAATACTTTTCCCATAAACGGTGGTTTCTAACTAACCTTACAGCCTCTTTTAAACCTTTTTCTGTCAAGTTAACGCCTTTATAGGGTATAAAAGTAACTAAACGCTTACTTGCAAGTCTACGTACCATTTCATTCACTGTTTGATCGGTACTTTCCATGATTTCTGCAACTTCAATATTTTTTACAATATCACGGTTTTGTTCAACAGTTAACTTATATATATTTTTAATATAATCTTCTTCAGCACGGTACATCACATAATCCTCAACTTTCATTACTAGAGACTCTTAATATATTACATCTTTTGAGCATCAATTGCAATCCTACAAACTATAAGCACACTCTTACTAAATTATCTAAAACATAATCCCAAGCCTTATCAAAATACTGTAATGCTTCATGCCACTCGGTTGAATCTAAATAACCTGAATTTGTTAAGTTTATAAGTGTTTGACCACCATTACTTTCAAAAGTTATGACGACCATTGTTTGTGCATTTGATTGCCTCAAACTAATCAAGGTTGGTGGCACATTCCATGTAAAAGATAACATCTTGTTTGGCGCATAATCTATAACCTTGCACCCTTCACTACCTCTTTGATTCATTGTTTCATCCTGACTAAAGTAAATTTCATATTTGCCATTAAGCTTTATCTCTATGTCATTATCTATACTAAAAAATGTATTTAATCCTTGTTTAGTTGTCCACATCTCATATAGATGTTGCGCACTTTTATGAATGATTCTTGACTTTACAATCTTATTCATTAGATGTTAGTTCCTTATCTAGTTGTTTAAAATCAAACGACTATGCTTATACACACTATTTTATCATATCTTATATATATAATTAAAAATGCCATCCATAGATGACATTTTTATAATAGTTAAGCTGAAAAATAAACTACTGGTGCTGGTTCATATCCATTTAATGCAATCGTCATGCTTTCTATTACAACAGTGTTTAAAGGTGCATCTGCTGAATTTGTCGCAACACCTGCAATGCTATCTAATACATTAAATCCGCTAATAAGCGCACCAAATGATGCATATGCACCATCTAAGTGCACAGATACTTGATGCATTACAAAGAATTGTGAGGTAGCACTATTTGGATTGCCTGTTCTCGCCATAGATAATACACCCTTTGTGTGTCTTAATGGATTATTAAATCCATTGGATGCAAATTGTCCACGAATCGGTTGTTTAGTTTGATTAACCATACCACCTTGTATCATAAATGTCTCGATGATACGGTGGAATCGACTACCATCATATTGCCCACTTTCAATATAGTCAATAAAGTTATTCACTGTGTTTTGGGCAACTTCTGGAAATAATTGAGCAACCATTACACCATAATCCTTTACAGTGATTGTTATTACAGGATTATGCTCATTTAAGTATTCATAATAAGCTAATTTTGTTAAATCTATATTGTCTTCTGTAAGTAAATCATCATCTAAATCAGGATTTTCAACTGTCTTTTGCTCACAACCTACAAGTGCTATCATAAAAACTGTCATGCATAATAAATTAAATATTCTCTTCATATGTTTAACCTCATCATCTTTTACTACAAACGATTATAGCACGTAATCACATAAATATAAAACATTGAATTTCCAATGTTTTTTATGATGTACCAATAGTTTTATAAATCACTTACAGGTGTAATGATGATTTTACAATGTACGCAATAAAATGACGTTACTCGTTTAATACTTAAAATTGGGCTTTTACTTAAATTAACACCGGTTTTCGTTTTACCAAAAAGTGTTAATGGCATGGCATCATCCATTGGTATCCACATGAGCGCCATAGGTGTTGCAGGTATATAACCTGCTTTCATGATTAATCTACAGAAGGACATTCCATAATAAGACCTAATATACCCTAGTTACAATCATAGTATTGATGTAAGTCTATAAATCCTTTCTTAGTATTTTTATTCTTCTATTTTTGTGTTTATTTTTAAAACTACTAACTTACATGTTTTATGAAACTAATGTTTTAAATATAACAGTACTACCCATATAATGCCTATAATTTATTAACATATGTATATCATTTAGTTTTCAAGTTATTTTTATTGTTAAATTGAATCTGCTATGATACAATGCTTAAAGAAGACTTTTGAACGCTTAGGATCTTACAGTCTCTAGACGAATGAAGCACATGATTCTAAGTCATGAAGATTAACCTATTATCTTACAACAGTTGCTTCTTTTTTTATGAAAAGGATAAATTTTATGGACAATTTTTTAAGTATTTTATTATTAATCGTTGGTTTTATCTTTCTAGTCAAAGGTGCAGACTTTTTTGTTTCATCATCTTCATCTATTGCTAGAAAGTTTAATGTTTCACCTTTAGTTATTGGTTTAACACTTGTTGCATTTGGTACCTCCTTACCTGAACTTGCAGTGAGTTTTGTCGCATCATTAACTGTTGCACCTGGTGCAACAGCCGATATTGCAATGGGTAATGTTATCGGATCTAGTATCGTTAATATATCATTAATTCTTGGTCTAACAGCATTTGTAAGGCCAATTGCCATTTCAAAAACAATGCGCAAAAAAGAATTTCCTTACCTCATATTTTCAACTGTTTTAATTCTTGCTTTATCCGTATACTTTCAAAGTGATGCAATGATTGTTTGGTGGGAGTCACTCATCTTACTATTTGCATTTGCTTTATATGTTTATATGATGATAAAAACAAGCAACACTGTTGAAGATATTGAATCTATACCTTTACTAAATCCAAAAAAATCAATCATCTTACTTATTATTGGTCTTACTGGTGTAACCTTAGGTGGATACATGGTCACACAGGGTGCCAGCAACTTAGCAACGTCCGTACTCGTTTCAATCTTTTCAATGACAGAAACAAAAGCTATTACGCTTGTTAGTCTAACTGTTGTTGCACTTGGTACCTCCTTACCTGAAATGGTCACTAGTGTGGTTGCAGCTAAAAAGGGTGAAAATGAGATAGCTTTTGGTAATCTAGTCGGTTCTAATATATTCAATGTGTTACTCATTACAGGTTTATCAGGTTTAGTGACACCTTTAGGCATTAATCCTGATGTCATTATTGATACATGGATATTATTAGCCTTTGTTGTTATAGCCGTCTTATTTGCTGTAACTAAAAGCATCATATCCAAAAAAGAAGGCTTTGGTCTAATCGTTATATACTTAGTCTATGTCACCTACATAATCATTAGAGCATTTGGTGTGTAATACTTTAAAGTGTCACATATAATAAATTATACAAAAAAGAGTTCTTGCTTTGACAAGAACTCTTTTTTAATGAAAACTATTTTGTATTTTTAGATATGAAGTTTACTAAATAAGATCCAAATATTTCTATATTTTTCTTGTCGAAGCCAAATATTCTATCTAGATCTTCTATCTTTTTAGGATTCATTTTTGATAAGTTCTTAGCGACTTGGTCACTATAAACTTCAAATGCTTTAAGTTTATTAAACTTAGCTATTTTAGGTCTTTCTAAAATGAGTTTATTATATAAATCTAAATCAGTGTCTGGTATATTAGAATTATCACTCTTATTATTTGCCTTTAGTAGGTGGAGGATTAATTGACCAAATAAATCCACTTTTGAAGGTCCTAATCCTTTAACCTTAAGTAAATCATCTAGTGTTTTAGGGTTACTATTGATAATATCAGTAATAGTTGCATTATTAAAAACGGTATAAATTGGATACATTTTGTGCTTTTTAGCAATTTCTAACCTTAATGCTTTAATACTTTTAGTGATTAAAGAATCTTCCATCTCAACTACAACGCTTTCTTCTTGTTTAGGTTTGACACTTTGTTTACTAGTTTCTTTAATCACTTCATCTAGAAATTAAAATTGGTGACTCACCATGAGTTTCAATGTCTTTCTCATACTTATTCTTAACATAATCAATTAAATTACGTACATCCCCAGCACGTAAAATTTTAATATCCATAGATCCGTTAAATCATGTCGATTACCCGCACTAGCAAGTTTATTAATTGGACCAGTACCAACTTTATTCTTCCAATATTTAGCCTGTATACCAATTCTTCTTATACCGCATCCGGTAATTTTTCCGATACAATTAAATCTGCACCACCATCACTTTATCCCTTTTTTCAATATTCTTAACGCTAGCACCATCCATTTTAAAGACATAATATAAGAACCGTTCAAACTTATCATAGTCGTAATATTTACTATGCATTAATTGTTCAAATGATTTCGGAACAAGAAAATCAATTTCATAGTATAAAATATTTGTTTATATTAGTGAGTTATCAATAATCTTATATATTATTTTTGTAAAAGATAAAGTATTTATAAACAAATCATGTTAAAATATTTATAATTATTTCCCGGAGGGCATCATGCAATTCATTCTCAAAACTTATAAATTGTTTCTTGTCATATTAGCCTTTTGGTTTTTAATCAATTGGAACCTTCGAATTGAAACAATTATTTTCGGTCTTATTGCAGCCTTAATTGTGACTATTGCATCAAAAGATGTTTTATATAATGATAAAGGTTTTATATATAAAGGTATTAAATTACATCGACTACTTGTCTATATGTTTTTTTTGCTTGTAGAAATTTTTAAATCAACATTTATCTATATCTCTGCAGTTATATCTGGTAAGTATGAACCTGTGCTCCTTAAGATTAAACTAGATTTAGATGATGCGGTTCAAATAGGTATTATAGCTAACTCTATTACATTAACACCTGGTACAATAAGTGTTGATGTGGTTGGTAGTACTATTTTGGTCATAACACTTGCTAAACCCGGTACAAACCCAAAGGACTTAGAAAAACCAATCCATGAAAATTTTGAAAGACTATTATTAACAAAGGCAGGTAAAAAGCGTGCTTAATCAATTTTTATTAGTAACTTTATTTATTATTATCATCGCTATTCTTGCATCCTTTATTCGGATGATTAAGGGTCCTACATTATGGGACCGTATTTTAATGTTAAATTTAATCTCTGCAAAGGTTGTACTATTTATTACAGTATATGCAATTTACTCAAACAGTGTTATTTTATTAGATATTGCTATTTCATATGGTGTTATCGGATTTTTAACAATGACACTACTTTCAAAATTCATTATGACTGGAAGTGATGAGAAATGATCTATGTAACTTATATCGCTATCGTTTTATCGTGGGTTTTTATTATTTTTGGTATGATTGCGATATTTAGACTTAAAAACTTATATGCTCGAATTTTAGCTGCAACAACAATTGATACGATTGCAATATTATTTGTAATTATTGGATTACTTTTTGTTGCAGGTTCTTTTGGCTTTGTCATACGTCTGTTGATATTACTTCTATTTTTACTGATCACTAATCCAATCAGTTCGCATGTGAATATAAGATCTGCATATTTAATGGGCATTCCAGTAAATACAAAGGAGAAGAAAAAATGAATGAATGGCTACCTTTAGCATTACAAATATTATTAATATTTATTGCTATAACAATTGTATTGCATAAGAGAAACTTTACAATTATCATTTTAATCTCTGCTTTTTCTTTGGTTGCTGCAACCCTTTATACGTTAAATAATGCACCAGATGTAGCTATTGCTGAAGTTGCTATTGGAAGTGCGATTATCCCTTTAATTTATATCATTTCAATTTCTAGGCAAAGAGAGTTTATTATTTTAGATAAAACACATACCGGGTTTATTGCTCCAGATGAAAAACTAGAAGGTATTGTTTATGATGTTTTAGACAAATTTGTAAAAGCAAACCATTTAAAACTAAATATTTGTTGTGATATTGAGGGTGATGAGGAGGATCTAACTTCTGAACTCAATGTGGATTTAGTTTTATCTGTTGATCCTAAAACTAAAAAATTTGTTATTAAAGGTAAAGAAAGTAGTCTACTTGTTGGTAAGCTATCAAAAATGGTTGAAAAGTACGACATGATTGAGGTCATTGCATTTGAGGAGAGTGATCTTTATGATTAAGAAACTCATTCTAATCCCACTACTTGGCGTTATATTAATATTGTTTATGATTGCGATGACAGATTTAGAGTCCATTTATAATAATGCAGGTAAAGTCTTTTTTAGTTCAAATGCTTATTTAGATACTGGTAGTTTAAATGCTGTAACAGCTATTTACTTGGATTACAGATTATTTGATAGTTTGTTTGAAGCAGCCATCTTACTGATTGCTGTTGCAGGTATTATGTGGATATCACAACATAAGATTAAAGAAAAAAATGCATCATTCATGTTAGATAAATATAAAACACCAGACCTTTTTATTACATTTAGCCGCCTACTATACCCAATTATGCTCACCTTTGGTATTTATGTCATCGTCAATGGACATTTATCGCCAGGGGGTGGTTTCCAAGGTGGTGCGATCGTAGCAACAGCAATCTTAATTCTATATTACATCGATATTTCTAAAACTATCGATGTAAAGTTAATTATAACAATTGAAAAAATCTTGTTCTTGATATTATTATTTGTTGCATCCTTAAGCTTTTTTACAAGAGATGGATTATTGTTCACTAATTTTATCGGTTCAGATTTTACCCAGATAAAAGCCATATTCCTAATGCTATTAAACATCATTATAGGTTTAAAGGTTGCTTTAGGTTTGGTTTCAATCTTTACAGCATTCTTAAAGGAGGGACGATAAATGAATCCTATTCTAACGTTTATTGTAATCTTAATAGGTATTTACGGCCTTGCTACAAGTAAAAATATAATTAAATCTGTTTTTTGTGTAACAATTGTTGAGACTGGTATTATTTTATTATTCTTAAATTTAGGTAACTTTGAAGAAGGTACAATACCCATATTAACCTATATTGGTATAAACATTGTAGACCCAATCCCACAAGCTTTAATGATAACTACAATCGTTATTGGTTCAACGATAACCTCCCTAGCTTTAATGCTTTGTATCAAAATATTCCACCATTATGGCAGTATCGAATGGAAAGATGTTTTGAATAAAAGGAGCCAAAAATGAGTTATGCACCTGTATTATTCGTATTTATTCCAATCATAACTGCTATTATTATATATTTATTTAAGAAAATTAGAATTTCATTGATTATTTTTGCATCACAAGCAGCCATGCTCATAATTTTTATCTTTTATGTCTTCCATTTAAAAGATAACCCAAATGATGCATTAATTGTCTTTGGTGGGTGGGACATACGATTTGCGATTACATTTTATATTGATCAACTCACCTTAATATTTGTTGGTTTAACCATTTTTATGTGGATGGTTGTGCTACTTTATACTTATCGAATCAACAAACGTGAAAGAAACTTCATCTTCTTCTTACTTTTTTTAGAAGGTGCATTTATGGGACTTTTACAGACCAATGACCTATTTAATTTATTTGTATTCTTAGAGTTAATTACAGTTTTAGTGACCATATTGATTGCTTATAAAAAAAGTGGACAATCATTTCGTGCAGGTATTTATTATTTACTCATTAATACCTTAGGTGCAATGTTTTTCTTAATTGGTGTCATTTTCTTATACTATGCTTATGGTACAATTAATATCCAAATTATACTTGCCAATATTGCTGAACATAGTGATACAAACTTAGTTAAGTTAGCATATGTATTTATGGTTGGTGGTATTAGCATTAAAGCTGCTTTATTCCCTGTATTTACGTGGTTACCACGTGCACACGGGGTTGCACAATCAACCATTTCAGCATTATTATCTGGCTTAATTGTTAAAGCTGCACTCTATATATTTATTAGAGTCAACAATCAAATGTTCTTAGCAGCTAATTATTCTATGACAGAAGTATTCTTCTGGATTGGTGCAACCACTGCACTTGTTGGTGTAGCGTTTGCCTTATCTCAAAAGGATATTAAGCAAATCTTAGCTTATCATACGATATCTCAAATCGGTATTATTATGATGGGCTTAACATCATTTTTTGCAACTGCTCAATTAGGTGGTCTATTACACATTGTCAACCATGCCTTATTTAAATCACTTCTGTTTTTAGGTGCTGGTATTGTTGTAAAAACTTACAACTCTAAAAAGGTTAGCGACATTCGTGGTGTGTTTCAAGTCATGCCATGGACGGCAGTATTGTTGATTGTCGGTATGTTATCAATTAGTGGTGCACCAATGTTTAACGGGTTTGTCAGCAAATCACTCATTAAATACCACGATTTTGATGGAAACATTTTAAAAACGATCATCTTTATGCTCATTAATTTAGGTACAGTTACATCGTTCATTAAATTCTCACAAATACTGTTTGGTCCAAAGACTGTTAAGGTTAAGGATAAAAATATTAGACAACACATTAGTATGACAATCATCGCGCTTGGATGTCTTCTAATTGGCTTGTTTTATCTTCCGATAGGGCAAATATTAAATCTTGATTTTAGTTATGCAAAACTATGGGATTTATTTAAATTTTTAGAGTATTTCATCTATGTTGGTGTAGGTTACCTATTTTATAGATTTGTTATTGCTAAAGACTTTTGGATTAATCGTAAATTAAGAGAAGTCAGTGTAACTTTTGAAAATGCAAACTACTTATTTATTGTATATATGTTGGTTTTATCATTATTTATGTTTCTTTAATGACATCACAATTATTCAATAGGTCGTGTAAACCTAAATAAAGTTATCAAAAAAATGGTGTTCTACTACCAAGTAATTGATAGGCATATAGATTACATTAACTATTTTATACATCAAAAACGTACACTTTATTTGAAACTAATGTGTACGTTTTTTTAATATAATATATACTTTTAGTTTTAGTACTTTTTTACTAAAATAATCTCAGTGTGTCTTTCATCTTGATTCACTTCTATTTTGTCAATGAGAGAACCTAAAATATTTAATTCATTATTAGATTCCGTGTCACCCATTAATTACCAACCATAAACTTCAATTTCAGGTGCGCGCTTCCCACGAATATGATCAACCATATAATCGATTATGTCTTGTTTCATTGTTTTAGTTTTAATAATAAATTGTACGATCTTTCCATTACTTTTAAATTCAATTGAAAAATCCTTAATGTCATGTAACATCAAATACAAACTCAATTGTTTAATGATTTTTGAATCCACTTTATACGCATACTTATTCATCATCTTCCTCCACTTTATTATCCTTTATAATCGTTTCTAAAAACGGAATCATCAGTGCAGCAACAAAGCCTGCGGCAAATCATTATTATACAAATCAAATCCACCTTGAAAAGCATATGCAATGGGTGTAATTAGGATATGTAGAAAACCTGCAATGATACCAATGAATGGACCATAGCGTCCAGAAATTGGTGCAACAGCCGTGACAAACAGTAACGCTAAGACCATACCTACACTATCAAACGTGTAATTGGTTAGTAAAACACCTAGCCAAGCACCAAACATGACTTGTATTGCATTTAATGGATGCTTACCAAAAGCTGCAAAGCTCATAATTGTTAATATACCACCCATGACTGTACCATTAATCTGTAAGTTTAAAATTAGTAATACAAAAACCGAGATATAACCCATGACGGCAATGTTTAACATCGTTACTGGGCGACCAAAGTCCTTAACAAAGTCACTGACAAAACGTCCACTACTTTTCATGAGTTTTGGATATTTTTTTATCACCTTTGGATCTAAAATGAATGCTGCAGCTAAGTAAATTGTTGATAATAGAATAACAATCCATACCGATTGTGTATGATAACTTTCTGAGGTTGGTCCACCTACATTCAGTTCAACATTAAAACTATGTAATATGACAGCAAATACCATCGATAATACACCCATAGCAAACCCTATATTATATAAATTATACCCACGATGAAAACGTATGGTGTGTGCGGAAAATGAGGGTAAGACAAACCCTGCTAACATACCAGATATAATACCAATAGGGATACCAAGGTATAATGGCCAACCTGTACCAGATATCATAAAACTTACTAGAGGACTAATACCCGTTGAAAATAGGACAACAATGATAAAAGATCTAAATGGTAGCTTTTGTATTCTAGCAAATAAGTATATACCTAAATAAATAGGTAATGTATTAAATATATTTTTACCAAAAAATGAAAATCCAGCGATTGTAAATATATCAGCAAATATTGGTCCTGTCATGCGGAATCCAAGTTTTTTAACTAAAGCTAGATTTAATAACATAATTGTCGCTACATTGAATAAGGTTGCACCTAAGCCACCAATACATAAGTAGTCAGAAATTAAAACACTTGGACTTTGTAAAATATTAATATAGCCATTAAATATTTCCTCTGGGCTATCAAAAATAAACGCTAGTACAAATAAAATCAATAAAAACAATTAATAAATTAATATGATTTTTCATGTACTTAACTAAGACCATCAACGTTCCCCTTGTACGTATGTATCTAATAAGATCTTTAAATTATAATTCAATTTCCATTTACACAAAATATTTTATACTATGATAATATTTAAGGGTTTTATATGATTTTCATCTTTAAATAACTATTTAAATCACATTATATATCTAAAATATTGTATATGTGTACTGTTAAAAATGCTATAATGTGTATTGAGGTAAAAACAATGTCAAAAATTAAAATATATCTAAAACCAAAAGAAGAGTTACGTTTAAAAGCTGGAGAAAACTTTGTTTACTCCAATGAAATTGATCGTTTTGAAGGTACATTATTAAGTGGAGAAATTGCTGATGTATATAGTGCACGCGGCGAGTTTATTGGTAGAGGTTTTTTAAATACAAACTCAAAAATATTTGTCAGACTACTTTCAAGAAACAATATTGATATTGATCAAGTGTTCTTTAAAAAACTAATACAAATTGCAAATGATTCTAGAGTAGATTTAGGCTTTAGTAATGCCTACCGCTTATTCTTTTCAGAAGCCGATGGTATTCCCGGTCTAATTGTTGATAAGTATGATGATTATTTAGTAATTCAAATATCATCCTATGGCATAGATCAGAGAAAACAAATGTTTGTAGACATTTTAATTGAATTATTTAATCCAAAAGGTATCTATGAGCGTAGTGATTTACTATCACGTAATAAAGAAGGTTTAGAACAATTTAAAGGTATCCTATATGGGGATGTTCCTGATGAAATATTCATATATGAAAATCACATTAAGCTTTCTGTCGATGTTAAGAATGGTCAAAAAACTGGCACATTTTTAGATCAAAAACAAAATCACAATGCCATCAAACCTTATGTCAACAATAAGTCAGTTTTAGATTGTTTTTCTCATATTGGTGGATTTGCTCTACATGCAGCATCTTATGGCGCTAAAGAAGTTCTAGCTTTAGATATTTCTAAAGATGCAACCCTTCAAATTGAAAAAAATGCATCACTAAATGGTTTTACTAATGTTAAGACTGAAGTTTGTGATGTATTTGATAAGTTAAGATCCATGGTCAAAGCAGGTCATAAATTTGATTGTATTATTCTTGATCCACCAGCATTTGCCAAACGTCAAGATGCGGTGAAAAAGGCCTATAAAGGCTATAAAGAAATCAACCTACAGGCGATGAAGTTGCTCAACTCGGGTGGTTATCTTATTACTTGTAGCTGTAGTCACTATATGTATCCTGATTTATTTTTAGAAATGTTATCAGATGCAACACTTGACAGTAAACGTAAAGTACAAATGATTGATTTTAAGATTCAAGATAGTGATCATCCCGTATTATTTACTTCTGATGCATCGCTTTATTTAAAATATGTTGTCTTAAGAGTCAGTGACTATTTGTAAACCAATCTAATATTATACATCCACCTAAAAAGGTGGATTTTTAATTAGGATAATTACTGACTTTGAGGTAACACTTCACTGAATTTACGAATACTTACTCGATCATCTATCATTCTATGATCTGCTTTAAAGTCCTTAGTCTTTAAAACTTTAAGATCCGGATATAGCGTTGTTAAGTACGTTACAATATCAAAATAGGAATACTGATCATTACTATTTACATGGTATATACCAGGATCTAGACAACTCACAATTTGATGAATCGCTTGTGCAGTATCTTTAATAAAGGATGTTGATGGATACCACAGACAGGATGCTTTAATTACACCATCAACCCGCATTTTTTCATACAAGAATTGAAGCATTTGATTATTAGTTTTCTCATAACCAATTTGCCAACCTAATCGAATGATGTAGGGATTCTTGTGGTTTTCTTCAGTGGCTTTTTCACCTTCT
>JBAYTJ010000006.1:0-18376 GCA_041675665.1 Acholeplasma sp.
ATTTGTATACAATGGAACGAATTGGTGCTTTACCAGAACCACCAGCAATCATGATAATTGGGCGATTAGAGTCCTCTTGTAGATAGAAATCTCCAAATGGTCCTGTAATTTTAATGGTGTCACCAATGACTAATGCTTTATGAATGAACTTTGTAGCAACACCACCAGGTACTAAACGAATAATAACTTCAGGATGTCTTAAATCTTTAGAATCAGATGCGATTGAATAAGCACGTGTTGTTTCAATGCCAGGGACTTCAATTTGTAAATATTGACCAGGCTTGAATGGGAAATCTTCTTTCATTTCAAACTTAACACGTCGTATGTCATGCGTTAATTGTTCAACTTCTATAACTTTACCAAAAAATGGACGTGCATTTAATAAGCTATCAGGGACTTCAATATTCATATCACCATTGACTACAACTTGACAAGATAAGCGAATACCTTCTTCAACTTCTGCTTTTGATAAAAATGGCATCTCAGTTGGTTTTGGTGGTTCATGCCAATCGACTAATCTAAACTTACATGTTCCACATGTGGCTTTACCTCCACAAGAAGATGGTAAAAATATTTTATTATTGGTTAATGCATTTAAAGCGGTTTCTCTACCTGAGATAGTGATGACATTATCTTTATTAACGGTTATAGTACGTTCACCACCACCGCCTAATAATCTATCAATTAACATAATGACCAATGTGATAATAAGTAGTAAACCAATTAATATGATTGGTGTAAATAACGGGTTCATAGTTTTCTCCTTAGAATGTCACTCTACCAATACCAGTAAATCCAAAGAACGCTAATGCAAGTATACCTAAAATTAGGAAAGCAATCGCACGTCCACGTAATCCTCTAGGGATGTTGGAAACACGGTACATCTTTTGTCTCACACCAGCAAGTAAAATCATTGCGAATGCAAAACCAACAGAAGATCCAAAACCAAAGACGACAGTTTGTGCAAAATTATAATCTCTTTGTTGGAAGAATAATGATACAGCCAAGACAACACAATTTACCGTGATTAAAGGTAGGAATATACCAAACGCATCGTATACCTTAGGTGCATATTTAGCTAAAAACATTTCTAAGAATTGAACGAATGCTGCAATAACGATAATAAATACTAATAATGATAACTGTTCTGTACCAGTTGCTTTTAATAACTCATTAATTGGCCAGTTAATAATTACTGTTGCAGTTACAACGAATATAACTGCAACACCCATATTAACAGAGTTTTTAATCGATGTGGATACAGCGATTAATGAACACATCCCTAAAATGAATATGAGAGCAACGTTATTTGATAATATTGATGCTAAAAATAATTCAATTAATTCCATAATTTATCTCCTTATAGTTCCTCTTCATATTTTTTATTCCATGAACGCAGTAGCCATGCAAGCAGTGTTAAGATGAAGAATCCACCAGGTGCTAATGCCATAACGTTCCAATTAATCCAGTTTTCAAAACCTGGGATTGGGAAGTTTAAGAATGTCCCAAATGCTAATGGTTCTCTAATTGCAGCAATTGCAATCAATACAAATGTATAACCTAAACCATTTGCTAATCCATCGACTAATGTATATTTAACAGGGTTTTTAATTGCAAATGCTTCAGCGCGTCCCATAACAATACAGTTTGTAATAATTAAACCAGTATATGCGCCTAAGTTAGCTGCTACAGTTGGTAAGAATGCTAGTAAGAACATTTGAACAACAATTGTTAGCATTGCGATAATGACCATATATGCAACCATACGCACTTTAGAGGGGATGAGATGTCTAAGAATAGATACAAGTGTCGAAGATGCCATAATAACGAATGTAACACCAATACCCATAACAATTGCATTTTCAACACGATTTGTTACTGCAAGTGCAGAACAAATGCCTAGTACGGATACAATAATTGGATTTTCTTCTGAAATACCATTTTTTAAGATAATAAACCATTTTTTATATTGTAAGCGAAGCCAACGACTTGGTTTTTTAATTTCTGATTGTGTATTATTCATTACTAGGCCTCCTCACTAAATGCTAGTTTATATGCTGCAACTGTTTGATTTAAAACATCCAACATTGCATTTTTTGTAGTTGTTGCACTACCATAACCATCAACAATTTCAGAATCCGTCTCAGGATTTGAAACAATTGAAATTGTAGGTGCAAACTTTTTACCAATATAGGGATCAAAGAACTCTAAATTTGTTTGAATGCGAGCGCCCCAACGTTCTGATTGATCATAAACTGTAATGTTGATAATCGTCTCAAAATCTGAAGCTAGCGTTAGTACACCATTAATAGTACCTGCAAATCCTTCGGTTTCAAATAAGAAACTGATATTTTGATTTGAAGTATTTGTGTAAAGTGTTAAGTCACCATCAGTCTGTGTAGTAAATGTGGATGCAAATACTGCTTCATAATCTGAATATGTGTATGTAACATCATGTCCAGATAGCATGGATTGTTGCCATACCATGTCAGGTTTCTTAAATGTTTGATAGTATGTTAAACGTGTTTGATTTAAAACATCAAGCATCGCATTTTTGGTTGTTGTTGCGCCACCATAACCATCAACAACTTCGGTATCGCTTGCAGGTGTTTCAACAAATGAAATATCCGGCGTAAATTTCTTACCAATGTAAGGATCAAAGAATGCTAGATCTGTTTGGATGCGCGCACCCCATTTTTCAGTTTGTTCATAAACTGTAATGTTAACTATAGTTTCAAAATCATCTTCAAGTGTAAGAACACCATAAATTGAACCAGCAAACCCCTCAGTTTCAAACAAGAAGCTCACATTTTGATTAGAATTATTTGTATAAAGTGTTAAGTCATCATCGGTTGATTCTGTAAATGTGGATGCAAACAACACTTCATAATCTCCGTAAGTAGATTCGACTGAATTGCTAGCAAGTAAAGCTTGTTGTGATACCATATCTGGTTTCATAAATGTTTGATAATAGGTTAAGCGTGTTTCATTTAATACATCAAGCATTGCATTTTTGGTTGTTGTTGCACCACCATAACCATCAACAACTTCGGTATCGGTTGCAGGCGTTTCAACAAATGAAATATCTGGGGTAAATCTCTTACCGATATATGCATCAAAGAACTCTAAATCAGTCTGGATACGACCACCCCAATTTTCTGATTGCGTATAAACACTAATCTTTACAATTGTTTCAAAGTCATCATCTAAAGTTAATACACCTTGAATGACACCAGCAAATCCATCGGTTTCAAATAAGAAACTGACATTTTGATTAGAATTATTTGTATAAAGTGTTAAGTCACCATCAGTTGTTTGAGTAAAGGTAGTAGTGAATAATGATTGATAATCTGATTCAGTAGACTCAATACCATTGTTAGCAAGCATTGCTTGTTGCCATGCCATATCAGGATCAGTTGTTTCAACAAATGCTTGATAATATGCTAAGCGTGTTGAATTTAATATATCTAGCATTGCACTTTTTGTTGTCGTTGCACCACCATATCCATCGGTAATTTCAGAATCAGTCTCAGGTGTTTCTACAAAGGAAATTTCAGGTGCAAACTTCTTACCAACATATGCATCAAAGAAATCAGCTTCTGTTTGAATCACTGCACCCCATGTTTCTGTTTGTTGATAAACATTTATACCAACGATTGTTTCATAATCACTTTCAAGGGTTAATACACCTTTAATTACACCAGCAAATCCATCGGTTTCAAATAAGAAACTGACATCTTGATTTGAATTATTAATATATAATGTTAAATCATCTGATGTTTCAATTGTAAAGGTTGAATTAAATAAAGACTTGAAGTTTTCTTCCGTTGATTCAATACCATTATTTGTAAGTAAGGCTTGTTGCCATACCATATTTGGATCGATACCATCAATAAATATGCCGTAGAATAGGTCTCTAGCTGCATTTAATCCTAATAAGAAATTCTTTCTTGTTGTAGTTGCACCACCAAAACCATCATAATCTTCAGGTAATTCATACTCTGGTGCAAACGTTCTACCTACGAAGAATTCTAAAATTTCAGGATCTGTTTGAATGACTGCACCCCAACCTTCTGATTGGCTAATGACATTGATACCAATGACCGTTTCATAATTAGAATCTAATGTCATAACTGCATCAATCGGACCATTAAAGCCTCCAGTTGTAAATGTAAAGCTGACATTACCATTTGTTTTGTGTGTATATAATGTTAAATCATCAATTGTATTTGTGTCAAATTCAGCTGCAAAAACAGCTTCAAAATCATCATTTGTATAGACGACATCATTATGTGTCATAATAGATTTCATTGCAACCGCAAACGGGTTGACATCACCAAACAGATTTAACATAATTCGGTAATCTACACTCAATAAACCAACAAATGCATTCGAAGTACCAGTCGCACCAGTGATGGCATCAACTTCATAATCAGTTGCAGGTGTTGTTTTAACTGCAACTAAGCCTAAGGATTCATCAAACTTTCTACCAATGTAGTTAGCTAGATAAGGTTCTTCAGCAACGACACCACCTAATCCTGGTGTTTCACCTTGTTGAGTCACTGTAATTTTAATAATTGTTTGAAAGTCACTTTCTAGAGAAATTACACCACGTATAACATCCCATAAGCCGCTACCACTAAATTGGTAGCTAACAGCACCAGTTTCAGTATTGACATATAGATATCTCATATTACCTTGGCTATCTTCTGCAGAGGATTCTTCAAAAGATGTTTCAAAGACATCAGCAAAGTTTGCATCTGTAAACTCTATTTCATGGTGCTTCATGATTGCTGTTTTCCATGCGTATTCAGCATTTAAGGCAATACGATCTTTTGTTAACATGTCAGCACCCATTAAAATAGCACTTGATAAAATACCCATGATTAGAACAAAGCCTAACATACTAAAATATTTTTTCATATTGAGACCTCCTCAAGGTTTGGTACATCCTTGATTTTTGGTACTGTCCAAACATCAATCAGACCAACAACAGCATTCATGAAAGTAACTGAATAAATAATACCTTCAGTGTTTGGTGCTAGTGGGTTAAAGACCCAAATGTTTTGGATGATCCAAGTTACAAACCCTAAACCGAAACCATATAAGATTTTACCTTTGGTATACATTGGGGCTGTTTGTGGATCGGTTGCAACAAACATAACCGCAAACATTAAGTGTCCCATTAAAATAGAATAGGTTGCATATTCAAAAGGATTAACGCCGGTTTTAGTGAAACCATTAATTAGAGACAATGCAAAATAAGTCCCTACAAAAGTTAAAGGTATACGCCAGTCTGATATCTTTTCGATCATCATAATGAACCCTAGGATTATAATACCTAGTTTAAATGTTGTACCGATTGCACCAGCATAATTACCAATCAATAAATCCCAGATAGAATAGTTTGTCATTATCTGACCTGGACTATTTTTAAAGATTGTTGCTAATGTTTCAGGTGTTGCAATACCTGAAATCGGTTCTAAAAACTCATTGACATAAATTGGAAATGCTAACGCAATAAAAATCAAACCAACCATTGCGGGGTTGAATACATTTTTGTCTTGACCACCCCAAATGGATTTAGCAAAGAAGATACCAAATGCAGTTGCTAAACTCACCATCCAAACTTGCTCAAGTATGGTTGGTGTTGTCAGTAATGTAATCACGAGTGGTGTAATCCAGAAGCTCGTCCAATCAAATGTCTCCTTTCTAGCTTTAGTACTTAATCTTTCGACAACGAAAGATGTAACGATTGCTGCAGCACCTACAATAAAAACTGTCGTTCCAAAAATAAACGATGCAGCGATTAGTAAGATAAATAGTGCGACAGCAACAAATGCTCTATGTTGTTGTGAAGTATTCATTATATATTCCTCTCAAGTATTGTTATGCATATTTTAACATGTTTTTACTAAAAAGTAGTTTTATTTACACCTATTTTTCAATACTTTGTAAAACAAAAAGTAAAAGTAAATAAAGATTAAACAATATGACTAGAATGTATGTTAAATTAGACAAAATATACTTAAAAATGATAGAATTAATAATAGGTGGATTGAATATGAAAGAAAGTAAAAATCAAAATGAAATGAAGAATTTCGGAGAATTATTAAAGCAGAGAAGAAATGAACTTCAAATGACTCAAGAAGCTGCAGCAACAGCTTTAAAAGTGTCACTTTCTGTTTATACCGGTCTAGAACTAGGGACATACCGTGCAAATATGAGAATTTTAACAAAATTATCTATATTTTTAGAAAAAACCTTAAAAGAAACATTTAAACTTTATTTCGATAAAGATTAAATGCTTTAAAATATTAAAAGAGGGTGAGACAAAATGGATATAAGAACACTACTAAGTAGTCATGTAACAGATAAAGAATTAAAAAGCATATTAGAAGATATGCATAGTTTTGATATTGTTTCAATGTTTGATACTCTAGAAGCTCATGAAATCGAGCGTATTAAAAACATTTTGTCCACTGAACAGTTTGCAGATGTATTATCCTATTTAGAACCGGAAGATGCTGCAATCATGCTACAGACACAAAGTTTAGAGGAACAAGTTTTAGTTGTTCAAAACCTTGAACCTGATGATGCTGCAGATATTATCAATGAATATGGACGCAACGAAAAAAATGAACTGATTAATGAACTAGATAAAGCAGAACCTGTTGTTCAACTAATGGATTATAAAGCAGAAACAGCTGGTTCATATATGAACAATGATATCTTAATGGTTGATTGTGCTATGGATTTTAAATCAACAACCAAAGCAATCATTAAAAGTGCTGATGATCTAAAAAGTGTAAAAACAGTTTTTGTGGTTGATTCTCTAGGCAAATACTTAGGACAAATTAATTTAAAAGCACTTATACGTGCTAAAGCGCCACGAATCGCTTTAGACATATTAGAAAGTGAACCTATTTTAAATGTATATGATGATGTTGATACGATTGTAAAGCACATTAAACATTATGGTGCTTATGATATTGGCGTTGTTGATGATAACCAAAAATTACTTGGTGCAATTACAACCGATGACTTACTTGATATTTACCGAGATGAAGCTGTAGAAGATATTGAAAAATTATCTTTTTTACCAGATACAGATATCAAGACTGGTTTTATTAAGGGTGCATTTAAAAGATTACCGTGGTTATTAATTTTAATGATTATTAGTATACCATTAGCACTAATTACATCGAACTATGAAGAGATTCTAGCAAGTGTTGTTATTCTTGCACTCTTCCAACCATTGTTATTGGATTCCGGGGGCAATGTTGCAAGTCAAACACTTGCAGTCACATTAGTGGGCTTAACCTATAAAGAAGGTGTAACTTTTAAAGATGGCTTAAAAGAGACATTATCGGGTGTTATATCTGGATTTGTAATGTCGGCTATGGCGTTTATTGCAGCATACATTCTTAGTGATATGTTATTGGTAGATTCACCATTATTAGTGGCTATTGTTGTAAGCCTTTCATTATGGTTGACGGTTATAATTTCACCAATTATCGGATTTATAATACCGATGGTTTTGGCTAAGTTAAAATTTGACCCAGCTACTGCCGCTGGACCATTTATAACAACAATCATTGATATTCTTTGTCTTGTTATTTACTTTGGTTTAGCAACTTTCTTATTGGGAGGTCAAGTACATGTATAAAATTAATATTAATGATTCCAAGCAAAAAATAAAACAACAACTCTTAAAGTATCACCCATCAGATATTGCTCAGTACTTTGAAGAAAATGAAGACCACAGAGATCAAATCTATCAAGCGATGGGAGTAAAAACCTTTAAAGATGTTTTTGTTTTACTAGAAGAAAACATTCAAGTGGATTATTTTAATACCTTAACAAAAGAACAACAAAAATCACTATTAATGTTTTTAGATACGGAAGATATAAAAACTTTAATTGATGTATATGAACTTCCGAAACAACTTTATATCATATCACTCTTACCAATGAAAACTCAAAAAGAAATTGCACAACTTGTTAGTTATGAAGTGGATTCATCAGGTTCATTATCTTCACCACACTTTGTTAGTTTACCGGTAGACTATAATATTAAACAAGCAACTCATTATGTCACAACAGAAAGTGCTGAAAAAGATGAAATAGATGTGATATTCTTTCATGATGATCAAGGTGTTTATCAAGGTGCATTAACACTTCAAGCATTAATTATTGCAAGAGCTAATCAAAGTATAATTAAACTAATTAATGATCAATACCCATTTGTTTATACACATGATCCTATAGAATCAGCGATTCAAAAGATTCGAGACTATGATATTGAAATGATTCCGGTATTGGATGATGACCATAAACAAGTTGGTGTCATTTTATCAGATGATGCATTAACAATTATGGATGAAATGCATATTGAAACCATTAGTTCACTTGTTAAAGCACAAACAACAAATGACACGGATTCACCATTTAAACGTTCAATGAACCGCTTACCTTGGCTCTTGATATGTGGGGTGTTAAATATCTTAATTGTCAGTGGCTTATCTGTGTTTAGTGGTGTTTTAGAAGCGCATGTTGCACTAATATTGTTCCAACCAATGATTTTATTAATGGCTGGTAATATTGGTACACAAAGTATTTCTGTTACGATTTTAAAACTACAAAAACAACCTAAGGTTTATAAAAAGGATATATTCCACGAGACAGGCATTGGTATGATTAATGGTTTAATTTCAGGTATTTTTGGCAGTGTAATTGTATATTTATTCTTAACAATATTACCCAATAATTATATAGATGTTAGAATGATTTCATTAGTCATTGGTGTATCAATCTTTATTTCTATGGTTTTATCTGCATTATTTGGTGTTTTAACACCGCTTGTATTAAGATTATTTGGTGCAGATGAGAAAGCTGCAAGTGGTCCTTTAATAACCACAATAAATGACTTATTTGCACTAGGTACATACTTTTTAATTGCTACACTGATATTGCTTTAAGATTTGATAGCGTTTAAAGAATATGACAAAATATGATAAAATAACATAGAGCATCAATGAGATTAAAATTATAAATCAACTTGAAAAACAACTAAAAAACGTAAGAAAGTAGTTACTGCTTGAAACGAACTTGGTGACTTTGCAGTACATGACATGATAATATGAAAAAAGATTTAATTATTGTAATATTTGGATCAACAGGCGACTTAACAGCAAGAAAGTTACTACCTGCAATAACCGCTTTATATAAATCAGATAATATCACGAAAAATATCCAAATTATTGCCCTTGGTCGTAGAGACTTTGATACAACTAGATATTTAGAATTTATCCAAAAACAAACAACGAAGACGTTGGATTTTAATGTGTTACAAGATATTTTAACGTATTATAAAATTGAGATTACAGAACAACAAGATTACATTGATCTACAACAATATATAGAACCTATGCTTAAAAAAGATACAAAAGAAATATATTATATGGCCATTGGTCCTGAGATATTAAAAAATGTTGCTAAAAATGTATCAATGTCCAAATTAATAGAGTATCAAAACCCTAATCAAGTTCTAGTATTTGAAAAACCATTTGGTCATGATCTAGATTCAGCGATGGCTGTTAATGAAATGTTATGGAACTATTTTGATGAATCTCAAATTTTTAGAATTGATCATTACTTAGGTAAAGAAATGATACAAAACCTTATGACAGTGCGATTTGCTAACCGTATACTAAAAGATACATGGGACTCTAAATCGATTCAATCAATACGTATTCATGTCAAAGAAAAAGAAGGTATTTTATCACGTGCCGGCTATTATGATACATCTGGTGCACTTAAAGATATGGTACAGTCACACTTACTACAAATACTTTCCTTGGTTGCTATGGATCCGCCTAAAAAATATCATTCAGATTATATTAAAGATGAAAAGGTTAAAGTGCTACGCAGTTTGGAAATTGATAAAGACTCAGTCGTATTCGGGCAATATAAGGGTTACTTAGATGAAGAAAATATTCCCAGTGATTCTAAAACAGATACATTTGTATACTTTAAGGTTTATGTCAACACACCACGTTTTAGGGGGATACCTTTTGAAATTATGACTGGTAAAAAGCTTAGTCAAAAAGCATCATATATAGAGATTCAATACTACCCTACAGCAGAACAAGAGCAATGGCATTTAGATATTTTGCCAAATAAATTAACCATTCATATTCAACCAAATGATGGTGTTGAGTTAAAAATCAATTCTAAAAAACCTGGTCTTAAAGAAAGTTTAGAAGAAGTATCCTTAACATTTAATACCTCGGCATCCGTTGAAGGTAATATTCCAGAGGCTTATGAAAAACTGATTCTTGACATTGTGATGGGACACCGCACATTATTTACAAGGTGGGATGAAATTGATGCAAGCTGGCACTTCATTGATCGCATTAAAAAATGTAAACATGATTTAGTCATATATGAAGATGAAAAAGACATTTTCAAACATATTAAAAAGTAATTTCAAAGATAGAACACTTATGGTTGATAAGTGTTCTATTTTTATATTCATTTGGAAACGCTTTCTTAACTTATTTTGTAACAAATTGGTAAAAAAATCAAAAAAACGAACTAAAAAGTGCTATAATGAGTAAAGATTTATAAATCCTTATAGGAGCAAGCTATGCAAACATACATTGATACATATAAAGCGATGCGTAAGCGACTGAATGCTTATGGTTATGCTATGTGGATATTAGAATGGGACTTAGAAACAGATCACCCATCTGGTGCTATTGATTACAGAGCAGAACAAATTGAAGTTTTAAGTAACGAGATATACGCACTTGAAACAGATAAAAAATACGTTAAAGCAATCGATCACTTATATACCAACTTAGATAAAATTTCAGATGATTTACTAAAACGTGAAATTAAAAAAATAGAGAAAGAAATGCGTCTGATTAAAAAGATGCCGAAACAAGAATATATTGATTACCAAGTTTTACTTTCGAAATCGACATCTATTTGGTCAAAAGCCAGACAAAAAGATGATTTTGAATGCTTCTTACCAACCCTAGAGAAAATCATCACATATCAAAGAAAAATTGTACGCTATCTTCAAACACCGGAACTTAAAGGGTATGATGTTTTACTTGATTTACATGAAGAAGGTATGACAACAAAAGAATATGACGCATTCTTTGAGGATTTAAGAACTGAACTTGTACCGTTTGTCTTAACGGCGACAAGTGGGAAAAAGCCTTTGTCTAGAAGGTTAACAAAAAATGTGTTTCCACTTTATAAACAAAAGAAGTTTAATATGTATTTAACGGATGTATTTAAATTTGATTTAAATCATGGCGTTGTTCGAACAAGTAACCATCCATTTACATCAAATTTTTCAAGTTTTGATGTTCGTATTGCAACGCGTTATATTGAAAATTCCATTGAATCTGCAATCTTTTCAACCATTCATGAAATGGGACATGGCATATATGAACAAAACATTAATCCTGCCTTAAAGGATACATATTTAGCTCAAGGTAGCTCCATGGGGATGCATGAATCACAATCAAGAATGTATGAAAATATGATTGGGCGCTCGTTTGCTTTTTGGGAAGTCCATTATGACTATTTAAAAGATATATTCGATAAAGAATTAAAAAATGTCAGCCTACTAGAGTTTTATCAATACATTAATCGTGCTGAAAGATCAATAATTCGTACAGAAGCAGATGAGTTGACATACCCATTACATATTATGGTACGTTATGAAATAGAAAAACTACTCATTAGCGGCAAACTTAAACCAAAAGATGTTGCTAAAAGATGGAAAAGATTATATCAACAATATGTAGGTATTCGTCCTAAAGATGATAAGGATGGCGTACTTCAAGATATACATTGGGCAGCTGGGTCATTTGGTTATTTCCCGACCTATGCACTTGGAAGTGCATATGCCGCACAAATTTTTTATGCAATGAATAAAGACTTTAATGTGGAAAATGCTATTTCAGATAACAAAATAGAAAAAATTAACACATGGTTAAAAGAAAATATCCATCAATATGGTCAAACAAAAACACCTAAAGAACTGATATTACTAGCAACCAAGGAACCATTTAATTCTACCTACTACATAGAATATTTAAAAAGAAAGTTTTCAAGTTAAAAAAAGACGGATACAATCACCTGATTGTATCCGTTTTATTTTAGAAATGGGTTGTGTTTTTTTTCGTGACCAATGGTTGTTTGTTTACCATGTCCTGGGTAAACAATAGTTTTATCAGGCAATGGTAGCAATTTTGTTTGAATAGAATTTAAGAGATCATCCATGTTTGCTAATGGTATATCAATGCGACCAATGGTTTCAAAAAAGAGCGTATCACCACTAAAAAGCCATGGTGCTTTATATAGTGATGTTGATCCTTTTGAATGTCCCGGTGTTTCGATAACTGTAAAAACATGTCGACCAAAATCAATTTGGTCACCATCAACCACATATTGGTCTACCGGAATCTCGTATGGAAAATAGTTGTAAATAGTATCCGTTAACCATACTTTATCTTTAAGTGGTGCGTACACTGGTATGTGATAAAGTTCTTTTAATTGTTTGACACCACCGGTATGATCGTGATGACCATGTGTGATGTATATAAATTGTGGGTCGAGTTTTCTTGTTTTAATGTACTCTATAATTTCAGAACCTTCATATCCAGGGTCGATAATAAAACACTGTTTATTCTCTGAAACGACATATGCATTCGATCGTGCCTCTCCCAGCTTTAATCCAATGATTTCCATATTTTCACCTGTGTTAGATTATACACCAGTTTTGTTATTTAGACAAATACTTCGATAAATAAATCTAATTAAAATAGGAAAAATATGTATTTATAAATTTTATAAATAATATTGTTTGATTCAAAAGGTATTTTATTATATACTAATAATAGTTTAATTGTAGAACGAAAGGAAATTGAATAATATGTATGTAGTCGTACGTATCTTAAAGGTGAAGAAAAATCACCAAGCTGATGTTATTGAGCGCTTTATGAGCCGTAATTTGATGTCTAAATCAAAGGGTTATGTTAAATCTATTTTATTGTTAGATAGTAAACATAAGGATTTTGATTTATTTAGACAAGAAATTTATTGGACAGATAAACGTGCTTTTTTTGTTTGGGAGGGTTCACCTGAGCATATTGCTATGCATAAAAATAGAAAAGAACAGGGCATCAAACGACCTGAAGAAATTATTGAAATGAGTCGTGAGACTTATGAGGTTGTAGGCGAATTATGATTAAAAGTAGAAGGATGATCAGTATTGTTTTATTAGTTGTACTGATTGTTCTCTCATTAAGTATAGATGCAAGACGTGATGTAAACTTATTTACATTGTTTCAGTTTACACCTGAAACAATTGAAATTCTTTTAATTTCAAGAATACCTAGAACCTTAACAATTATCCTAAGTGCATCCGCACTAAGTGTTGCTGGCTTAATTATGCAGTCGGTTGCAAAAAATAAGTTTGTCTCACCTGGGGTTACTGGTACAACCCAAGCAGCCACTTTGGGTGTTTTAGTGGCACATTTATTTTTCCCTTCAATGGCACTTTGGTTACAGTTTATTTTCTCATTTTCTGCATCATTGATTGGTAGTTTTATATTCATTACATTCTTAAACAAAATTCAATTTAAAAATGAAGTGTATGTGCCACTGATCGGGATGATGTTTGGGGCATTAATAAGTTCATTGTCAATTTTACTTGCCCAGTCCACAAACACCTTACAGTTTTTAAATAGTATTGGCGTTGGTAGTTTTACCAATAAAACGATTGGCACCTATGAAATGATCTATTTTGTTGTACCAGCTTTATTGATAGCTGTCATTTATGCAAGTGAGTTTAATATTGTTTCACTGGGAAAAGATTTTTCAAATAACCTAGGGGTTAATTACAAAAAAGTTATTATGTTGGGTATTATTATTGTAGCGGTGATTACAGCATCCACATTTATTGTAGTTGGACCATTACCATTTTTAGGTTTAATTATACCGAATTTGGTTTCGATATATTATGGTGATCACTTAAAGAAAAGTATTTTTGATTTAATGATTTTTGGGAGTATCTTCGTCTTAACTTGTGACATTATCGCAAGAAGTGTACTGTTTGTTTTGACAGGTTATAACTTTGAAGTAGCTGTTGGTTTTGTTATGGGTATTATAGGGTCTATCATATTCTTATATTTATTATTGAGGAAAACTAAAAATGCTTAGAAAATACAAATTTTGGACAATGATTGTTATTCTTTCTATTTTGCTATATCTAGGTGTATGGATGGTTTCTCAGTTTGATGTGATCATGTTTAGTTTAAATGATCCTGACCGAGCACCTTTATTTATAGATGTAATGCTAAATATATTTCAAAGGCGTCTTGTACAAGTTATCGCACTCATAATCGCAGCTGTTTTGATTGCATTATCTACGACAGTTTTTCAAACATTAACTCAAAACAGAATAGTAACGCCAAGTTTATTGGGATTTGATAGTATCTTTGTTGTGACTCAAACAACTTTAGTATATTTTATGTCAATGTCTCGTTTTGTTGTTGACCCGATATTAAATTTTATGGTAACTGTTGTCTTAATGGTTGGTCTGACCTTGTTAATGTATCAAACAGTTTTAAAAAGACATAAAAATAATATTTTATTATTGTTACTTATTGGTATGGTGATAGCCACACTGGCATCAAATTATGCATCATTTTTGCAAATTTTGATGAATCCAACAGAGTTTCAAACGATAATGAGTTTGACATCTGTCTCTGTTGTAAATATTCACACAACCCTTACATTTATAGTGTTACCAGTAGCTATTTTAGTTAGTGCCTATTTCTTTTCTAAATCACGTGTCTATGATGTGATTGCCTTAGGGCAAACACATGCCATGAATTTAGGGATACCTTATCAAAAACAGACCTATACAGATTTAATCTTTATATCGATTGCAATTGCTATTACAACGGCTTTAGTTGGACCGTTATCATTCTTAGGCTTAATTGCAGTCAACATTGCTAAAGAACTTTACAACAAATATCACCATCAAGCAATCTTTATTTTATCTAGTTTTATCTCGATTATTGTTTTAATACTGGGACAAACAATTGTTGAACTCTTAGGCTTTAGAACAGTAGTTACAACATTTATTAGTTTATTTGGTGGGATATATATGATATATCTCATCATTAAGGAGCATAAAGTATGATTTATTTAGAGAATATTCATCAAAGTTATGGTACAAAAGATGTACTAAAAAATATTAGTCTAAGTATCCCTGAAGGTAAAATTACAGGGATTATTGGACCAAATGGTGCAGGCAAGACGACACTTTTTAATGTTATAAGTCGTGTCATTCAATCAAAGTCTGGAAAAATTCATATTGATGGTGTAGATATATCTGATCCGAAAATGAATCTATCGAAACAAATAGCTGTTTTAAAACAGGCTAATCATTTTAATTTGAAGCTTACAAGTTATGAGTTAATTTCATTTGGTAGATATCCACACTCGAAGGGTAGATTAAACCGTGAAGATAAAAATATGATTGATCAAATGATTAATTATTTAAGTTTATCAGATATTAAAAATCGGCTCATTGACACATTAAGTGGTGGACAACTACAGCGGGTACTTTTAGCAATGGTTTTGGTACAAGATACAAAATATATAATGTTAGACGAACCGTTAAATAATCTAGACATGAAACATGGTGTGGAGATGATGTTGCTTTTACAAAAGTTTGTAGATGAGTTAGGTAAGACAATTGTTGTTGTCATGCATGATATCAATATTGCATCAACTTTTTGTGAACACATTATAGCAATCAAGGATGGTGAAGTATATTTTGATGGTCCGTCTAAAGATGTCATGGTTGAACAAACATTAAATGGTATATACGATGCAGATTTTTGTATTAGAGAAGTTGATGGTAAACGTATTTGTATATATCATAAATTACAAAAAGATTTGATAGAAAATAAAGGAGAAGACGTATGAAAAAAATCTTAATATTAAGTTTTGTTGTAATAGGGTTACTGATGTTAACTGCATGCAATCCGTTTGTTGCAGAAACAGGGGAAAAACAAATTGAATTTATTGATAGTGGTGATACTCAAATCAACACATTAACACTTGAAGTTGGAGAAAAGATTATAGAACCAGCAACACCAACATATTTAGACTATGAGTTTGGTGGTTGGTTTCAAGATAAACGATATACAAAAGCTTGGAACTTTGATGTGGATGTTGTCAAAACAAACACCAAACTCTATGCAAAATGGTTAACTGATGTCACACAAACAATTTCAGTTGCAGTTGGCGTTGATAGTTCAAATGAACCGGTATATGAAAAGCAAGTCACAACAACCAAAGTAAGTATTAATCCAAGTGTTGTCGTTACATTTGCACTTGAAGTCGTTGATATATTTCAAACGCTTGGATTAGATAATACTGGGATTACATACTTTGGCTTACCTAAATCTAATTTACCAGAAGTCATTAATGCATTTGCATCAAACATATACCCGAATACAGGTACACTTTTTGAACCAAATTATGATACGTTAGATTTAATGATGCCGGAATTAATCATTTTAGGTGGACGTAGCGCCAATCTTTATGAAACGTTAAAAACTAAATATCCAAATACAGATATATTAGATGTTTCTAACAATAACTTTTCATTTGAAACGCAAAAAGAAGTTTTTACAAATTTAGGATTAATCTTCCCTAAAGTACGTCTAGCACTGCAATCAAATCTTGACTTAATTACTACAAAATTAGCAGCACTACAAACTAAAGTTAATGGACAAAATGCATTATTCTTACAAGTAAATGCAGATCAAATTTCAGTCTTTGGTGTTGGTTCAAGGTATGGTGTGGTATATAATGAATTTGGATTCACGCCAAGTGATCCAAATCTAATGACATTAGAGGCACATGGTAATGTTGTTAGTTTTGAATACGTATCAGAAGTAAACCCTCAAATCATATTCTTAATGGATAGATCAGCTGCTATTGGTTCTAGTGGTTCAATTGATCAAATTACTGGCAATGCACTAATAAAAAATACAATAGCAGGTCAAAATGAAGATATTTATGTGGTTGATCCGATTAGTTGGTACATCTTACCAGGTGGTATTCAGTCCACATTACAAATGATTGAAGATATTGAGAAAGTATTTAATTCATAGATACATTTTGTATCATTTCATGTTATAATTATAAGACGAAAGCTTATTGACATTTATGCTTTAAGTTTGTTATAATAATTAAGGTTTATTAAAAGGAGTATGTATTATGCAATTTCCAGACTGGATTATATTTATCGCAACGATATTAATGATTGGTATTTCTGCACTGCAAAGTTCAAAAGAAGATGTGATGAGTGCTTTTACAGGAAACAATTCTGAATTGTTTAAGAATAAAAAAGTACAAGGTCCTGATGTATTCTTCAATCGTGCAATGTTAATTATAAGTATATTATTTTTTGCAATGATTCTTTGGAGTAACAATATCGATAGATTCTTTATGTAATTATAAAATAGGTATTCCAAATGGAGTACCTATTTTTATTTAGTAGGGGGTATTATATGCAACGCTATTTTTTAAATCAACAGAATCAATTCAAATCAGACGATGTGCATCACATTATAAATGTCATGCGTTTTAAAACGGGTGTACAAGTTGAAGTTTGCAAGCTTGAAGGCTGCTTTTTAGCAACGCTTGAAATAGAAAATCAATCAGTGAGTTATAAACTTATACAACTTCTAAGTGATAATCCACCACTTAATATAACAATTATTCAAGGGTTACCAAAGGGTGATAAGATTGATCTTGTGACAAAATATGCAACACTTTTCCAAGCTCAAGGCATTATTTTTATGCCAATGGTGCGTAGTATCGCCAAGCTTTCAAATATAGAACATAAATTAGGACGTTTAAATAAGATTGCTAAAGAAGCAGCAGAGTTATCTAAGCGTAGTACACTACCTAAGATACAGTTTATAGAAAATTTAAACACACTTGATTTAACAAATAAAACACTGATTTTATTAGATGAGCTTGAAAGTTCATATACACTCAAAGACTTATATGATACCAATAATACAAATGAAGTATATGTTATTATAGGTCCTGAAGGTGGTATTGACTTTAAAGAACGTCAATCATTTATTGATTTAGGTGCTAAGCCTTTGAGCCTAGGACAATCTATCTTACCAACCGAATTAGCACACATTCCTATTTTAAACGCATTTTTGCTAAAGAAAATGTAAAAAACTTTTGACATCTACAGTAAAATGCATTATAATAATAAAGGTTTGAAGAATCAAACTCAAAACGGGAG